>JBOGZI010000285.1:0-3684 GCA_050697275.1 Solirubrobacterales bacterium
GGGCGCCGCGCCGGCGCTGCTCCCCCCGGATCACGTCGCAGACGATCGTGTAGCGGGCCGCGGCCCGCTGCTCGGGGTCGGGGCCCTCCGGCAGCCGCGAGACGGCCGCCCGCAGCGCTCGCCTCAGGGGAGTGCGGAGAGCGAGCCCGGTCGGCCGGGCGAGCAGCTGCAGCAGGGCGGCGAGCCTCGGGTGCGGGGCGAAGGTCGAGGCGGTGAGCAGCGTGCGCACCCGCCGGGTGGGGACGTGGCGCGGCACCGTGATCTGTTCCCCGGAGGGGTAGCTGATCATGCGCTGGCGGCCGATCGGCTCGGGGAACTCGAAGCGCGCCGGGCCGAAGGGCCGCTCCGCCGGCAGCCACTGGAGCTTTCGCCACTCCACCGCCTCCCCACCGCCCAGGATCTCGAGCGTGGTCAGCATCGTGCCGCGGCTCGGCTCGAACCCGGACCAGGCGTAGGCGATCACCACCTCGTCCACCTCGCCCATGCCCTCGGCGGTGAGCGCAGCGATCATGTCGCCGGGCGCGAAGTCGAAGCCCATCGCCGGGATCACCGCCACCTCGGCCTCGGCGGCGCCGGGGCCGTAGCGCTCGAAGGCCATCCTGATGTAGGGCTGCTCCCCGGTCGTGTCGAGATAGTGGGTGGAGGTCTCGACCGCGGCGCGCAGCACCGGCTCGCCGTACCGGACGAAGGGGCCGGCGCAGTCGATCACCGCCGCGCAGTCGGCGAGCAGGCCGGCCAGCGAGACTGGGTCGTCGAGCTGCGCCGGGCGTACGGGGACGTCCCGCTCCAGCTCCTCCGCGAGAGCGCGGAGCTTCTCCTCGCTGCGGCCGGAGAGGACGAAGTCCGCCTTCGCCGCGGCGAGCTCCCGGGCGACCAGCCTGCCCGTGTAGCCGGTGGCGCCGTAGACGGCGATCGGCCCCTGCTGGCGCGAGATCAGCGGCATCCGGGGCGATGGTAATACGCTGCGGCCATGCAGCTCCGCGAGATCATGACCGAGGGGGTCGTCACCGCGGACGAGGGCGACGAGGTGCTTCGGGTCGCCCGTCTGATGCGGGAAGCCGGCGTCGGCTCGGTGGTGATCTGCGACCCGGAGGGGGCGCCGGCGGCGATGATCACCGACCGCGACGTCGCGGTCAGGGTCGCCGCCGACGACCGGCCGCTCAGCGAGCCCGCGGGCCGTCACGCCTCCCGGCCGTTGATTACCGGGCCGCCGGAGATGGATCTCGAGGAGGCCGCCGCGAAGATGGTCCAGCACCGGGTCCGTCGCCTTCCGGTGGTGGAGGCCGGCGCGCTGGTCGGGATCGTCACCCTGGACGACATCGCCGTCCGCACCGGCAACCTGGAGGTGGCGCAGCGGATGACCGCCGAGGTGATCGAGGGCGCCCTCCCGGAGTTCTTCTTTCACGAGCGGGGCTAGTTCTTCTCCGGCGGCTGGTAGACCTTCCGCCGGAAGACGTCGTCGACCAGCGACTCGACCCGGTCGAGGAAGAGGATGCCGTCGAGGTGGTCGATCTCGTGAAGCACGCAGCGCGCCTCGAAGCCCTCGCACTCGACCCGGCCATCGGCGTGCTCGATCACCGCCCTGGTCGCCCTGCGGACGTTGGCGGTCAGGTCCGGGATCGAGAGGCAGCCCTCGCGGGCGACCTCGCTTCCCTGGGATTCCGTAACCCGCGGGTTGGAGAGCAGCAGCAACCCGTTCGAGGTCTCGGCCTTGGGATGCTCGGAGACGTCGACCACGATCATCCTGACCGGCTCGCTGAGCTGGGGCGCGGCCAGACCGACGCAGCCGGGGTGCGAGCGCATCGTCTCCAGCAGGTCCCGGCCGACCCGCTTCGCCTCGTCCGCCTGGACCGGCGCCGCCACCTGCTTCAGGGCGCGGTCGGGGTAGAGGAGTACTTCGCGGACGGCCACCTGGACGGCTAGAGGGCGTCGGCGGTCAGCTCGCGCAGGCTGACGTCGAGGCCCTCCCTCTCACCGATCTCGCGCAGCGAGGCCGCCAGCTCCCCGGCGTCCGCCTCGCCCGCCGCGATCTCCATCAGCATCACGTAGATCGGCGAGCCCTCCGCCCCGCCGAGCCGCGTCTCCAGCCCGGTGATGCTCACCCCCCGCTCGGCGAGCGCGGCCGAGACCGCGTGCACGATCCCGGGGTGGTCGGCGCCATAGACCGAGAGCACGTGGGTCGCGCGGGGGCCGCTCTCGGCGAGTTCGTCGACCGGGCTGACCACGATCGCCTCCAGCGAGAGCTCGTCCTTGACCTCCGCGAGCCGTCGCTCCAGCTCCTCGGCGGAGGCGCCCTCGGGCAGCGCCACGATCAGCATCACGGCGAAGTGCCCGCGCAGGATCGACATCTGGGAGTCCTCCACGTTCCCCTCCAGATCGAGCAGGACCCGGCTGATCGCGGCGACGATCCCGGGGCGATCCCGGCCGATGGCGCTCAGTGCGTAGAGGCTCATGCCGCCTAACATACGCGCCCGCCGGCGGCGCCGAGCGGGGCCGCCTCGACCGTGAGCCCCCTTCCCAGCAAAGAAGAGCTGATCGAGCGCGAGCGCCGCTGGCTGAGGCCCGCCGGCCTGGCCGCGATCGGCGCGGCAGTTCTCTATGCGGCGGGTTTCGCGATCGGGCGGCTGGACCTCCCCTCCGCCGGCAACGACGCCGAGCTGCTCGAGCTGTTCGACGAGCACGCCGGCCGGCTGATCGCCAGCCAGGTGGTCCAGGGGATCGCGATCGGCCTCTTCGCTGCGCCGCTCTACTTCCTGTTCAGGTCGGTCGCCGGACGGACCGAGCGGGTGCGACGCAGCATGGTCGCCTTCGCCTTCATCGGGCCGGCCCTGTACGCGTTCTCGGCCGCGATTCTCGCCACCGGGCTGAACGACGTCGCCGGCGAGTTCGTCGAGCGGGCCCCGGCGGTCGAGCGCGAGGCGCGGCAGGAGGCGGAGGCGGAGCAGGCCGGCGCCGAGCAGGAAGAGGAGGAGGAGCAGAGTCCGGACGAGGCCGTGGACGAGGCCCGCGACGATCTCGCCACCGACGTGATCGACGAGTCCGGAACGGCGGAGGTCGGGGCCAACCTGCGGGTGCCGGCGATCCTCGGGCTGATCGTCGGCCTCATCTACATCCCGCTGTGGGCGATGCGGACCGGGCTGCTCACCCGCTTCTGGGCGACGCTCGGGATGGCGCTCGGCGTCTCGCTCGTCTTCCTCGGCCTGATCGGCCTGATGGCGCTGGTGCTCTGGATCCTGGCAATCGGCCTGATCCTGGCGGGCTGGTGGCCCGGCGGACGGCCGCCGGCCTGGGCCGAGGGGAGGGCGATCCCCTGGCTGCGGCCGGGGGAGGAGCCTGACGAGGACGGGCCCGGAGGCGCCGTCGAGGGCAGCGGCCGCGAGCTGGCGGAGCCGCCGCTGCCCGAGGAGGGAGCCGCCGAAGGGAAGGGCCCGGACGAGGCCCAAGGCCAGCGCCGCAAGAAGCGCAAGCGCCGCAGCTAGGAGCCGCCGAACGTCGCTGCTTGTCTAGCTGTTTGCTGGCGGCGGCGCCGCCATCAGCTCGACCCGATGTCCGCCCGGCGCGTGCGCGAAGGTGCGGTCGGCACCCCAGAGCTGGCGGGTGTCCTCGACCTCGAACCCGGCTCCGCGGAGCCGCTCCTTCGCTTCCGCGTGATCCGGAACGACGACTGCCGCATGCCCGAGGGTC
>JBOGZI010000286.1:0-10951 GCA_050697275.1 Solirubrobacterales bacterium
GCGGGATCCTGATCGCCGCCGGCCAGGGCGAGGCCGCGAAGCTGGCCGACCGTGCGTCCGCGGCCGGCGTCGACGCGCTTCGGATCGGCCGCGGCGGCGGCCAGCGACTCGAGATCTCGGTCGCCGAGCGCGAGGTTTCGGCGGCGCTCGCCGACGCGGAGCGCGCTTGGCACTCGCTCTCCCAACGGCTCGGCTAGCCGAGGAGGCGTACCTGGTTATCGACCCTAGAAGGACATTCGACCGACACAGCTTCGGTGCTGCTGCTTATCGCGCAAGGGAGGCGCCCCAACCAACAGTCATCAAGCCCCGCTCTGCATGGCCAGTCAGCCCTCTCCGACGACCGCGGGCGACGACAGACGGTATCCGTGCGCGTCGAACCGCAATCCGATTGCAACTTGACACGTCGCGATATTCGCTGTAGTGTTGTACTAATGAGTGGTACACGAACCTATCGAATGTCTGTGCGAGGCGCCGCCGCCCAAGTCACTCGCGAGCGGATCATCGACGCCGCAATCCATGCATTCTCGGAGCGCTGGTACGACGAGGTGACGATTCGGGGGGTGGCGGCCGATGCCGGGGTGGCCCTGCAGACGGTCCGCAACCACTTCGCCACCAAGGAGGAGCTCTTCCTGGCGGCCATCGAGCGAATCGGCGCCAGCATCGAGTCGGTTCGCGGATCGGTTACCCCGGGAGACGTCGACGGCGCGATCTCGACCCTCGTCGACGACTACGAGCGCACGGGCGACCTCAATCTTCGCCTGCTCGCAGTCGAGCCGCGCATCAAGGTCGTCCGGCCGATGATGGCCCGAGGCCGCGCGGGTCATCAGGCCTGGGTCGAGCACGTCTTTGCCGATGCCCTCGCCGGCCTTCGCGGCAGGGTGCGCGAGCGACGCACCGCGCAACTCCTCGCCGTTACCGACGTCTTCACGTGGAAGCTGCTGCGCCGGGATAAGGGTCTCGACCGCGATCAGACGATCGCCGCCATGCGTGAGCTTGTGCTCGCGCTTCACGACAAAATCCAAGGAGCCTCGACATGACCAAGATCCTGATGACAACCTGGGACGGTGCCGGTACCACGCCCCCGCTGATGAGCGTGGCGAGGGCGCTGGTCGACCGCGGTCACGAGGTTCGCGTGCTCGCCGATCCCGTCCTTCGCGCCGACGTCGCCGCCACCGGTGCCGAGCACCGCAGCTGGAAGCGAGCGCCGCATCGCAAGTCATCCGGCCTCGAGAGCCACTTCGTCCGGGACTGGGAGCCAGGGCCCGCGGGGTTCGCGCGCATGCGCGACAACCTCGCCGTCGGCCCGGCGGCTGCCTTTGCCGCCGACGTTCAGGAGGAGATCGCGGACAGTCGCCCTGACTGCGTGCTCACCGAGCTGTTGCTGTTCGGGCCTCAGGTCGCCGCGGAGGCGGCGCGCGTTCCCTATGTCGTGCTCAACCCGACGATCAACGTCATCCCGGCGCCCGGCGTGCCGCCGTTCGGCCAAGGGCTGATGCCCGCCGTCAGCGACGCCGATCGGGAGCGCGACCGCATCGCGGGCGAGCTCGGAATGGCGGCCTGGGACGAAGCGCTGCCGGCGCTCAACACAGCCCGGACGGAGCAGGGCCTGGAGGCGCTCGACCACGTGCTCGAGCAGGGTCGAAGCGCCGCGCTCACCCTTGTGCTGACCAGCTCGGCGTTCGACTTCCTGGGCGACCTTCCCCCGACAGTCAGGCACGTGGGTCCGCGCCTGGACGACCCGGAGTGGGCCGAGGCCTGGACTCCCCCAGCGGGTGACGAGCCGCTTGTCCTGGCAGCGCTCAGCTCTGACTTCCAGGACCAGGGCGACCTCCTGCGGCGGATCGCGATCGCACTCGGTCAGCTGCCGGTCCGCGGCGTGATCACCACCGGCAAGGGCATCGACCCGGCCGCGGTCCCGACTCCGCGCGGCGTGCAGGTGGTGCGCTCCGCGCCGCACGCCGAGGTGCTGCGCGCGGCGGACCTGGTCGTGACCCACTGCGGCCACGGGATCACGATCAAGGCGCTCGCCGCCGGTGTCCCGCTCGTCTGCCTTCCCATGGGCCGCGATCAGCTCGACATCGCGGCACGGGTGGTCGATCGCGGCGCCGGCGTTCGTCTCGACCCCTCCGCCGAGCCCGAGGAGATCGCTACGGCAACCGCGAACGTGCTCGACGAGCCCGGCTACCGCGAGGCGGCGGAGCGGATCGCGTCGGTGATCGCCGACGAGACAGCGACCGACCGGGCCGTGGCCGAGATCGAGGCCATGATCGAGGACCGAGCCGCCCGAGCGACCGCCTAAGTGACTCCCCGTCAGATGCTTAGGACGTAGGGGAGCGCTTGTGACTCCTTCCGCGTGAAAGGAGGAGTGCGGCCGCGGGGAGTCAACCGAGTACCCGTTGGACGAAAAACCCCCGCACTTTGGGCATCCCGAGGCCGTGCTTCAGCGCCGAGTGCGCTGCTACCCTGGCGTATGCGGGCTGACTTCATGCCCGCGAATCCGATCCCGAGGTTGAGATACCTCTTCAGAGCATGACCGAGCCGCGGTTCGAGCTTCCCGATCGCGATGGCCCGCGCGATGAGTGCGGGGTCTTCGGCATACACGCACCGGGCCGCGACGTCGCTCGCCTCGCCTACTTCGGGCTCTACGCGCTCCAGCATCGCGGGCAGGAGTCGGCCGGGATCGCCACCTGCGAGGGCGGCCACATCACCACGCTGCGCGAGCTCGGCCTCGTCTCCCAGGTCTTCAACGAGGAGAACCTCAGCGCCCTCTCGGGCGACATGGCGATCGGCCATGTCCGCTACTCGACCACCGGCGGCGGCGCCTGGGAGAACGCGCAGCCCGTCTGGCGCGACGACGGCCGCGAGCTGGCGCTCGCCCACAACGGCAACCTGACCAACGCGGTCGAGCTTCACAACGAGCTGACCGAGGCGGGGATCACCCTGCGGGGCACCTCGGACTCGGAGATCATGGCCGCGCTGCTCTCCCGGCGGGCCGGCGAGGGGGACGCCTGGATCGAGGACGCGGTCGCCGAGGTGATGCCGAGGCTTGAGGGCGCCTACTCGACCGTGGTGATGACCAAGCACGCCGTGGTCGCCTTCCGCGACCCGCACGGGGTGCGGCCGCTGGCGCTCGGCAAGATCCAGGCGGACGACGAGCACGGCGAGTGCTTCGTGGTCGCCTCCGAGAGCTGCGCCTTCGACATCATCGGCGCCCAGCTGATCCGGGAGGTGCAGCCGGGGGAGCTGGTCTCGCTGACCGCGGGCGGGCTCGAGATGAAGTCGGTGATCAAGGCGGAGCGCCCCGCCCACTGCGTCTTCGAGCACATCTACTTCTCGCGGCCGGACACCAAGCTCGAGAACCGCTCGCTCCAGGAGGTCCGGGGGCGGATGGGCGAGCTGCTCGCCGAGGAGGCCCCGGTGGACGCCGACCTGGTGATCTCGGTGCCCGACTCCGGCAACCCGATGGCGAACGGCTTCGCCCGCGCCTCGGGGCTGCCCAAGGACGACGGGCTGATCAAGAACCGCTACGTCGCGCGGACCTTCATCCAGCCCGGTCAGGAGCTGCGCAAGCACGGCCTGCGGATGAAGTTCAATCCGCTGCCCGAGATCGTCGCCGGCCAGCGGGTCGTGGTCGTGGACGACTCGATCGTGCGCGGCAACACCACGCGACAGATCGTCGCGATGCTGAAGGAGGCGGGCGCCAAGGAGGTCCATCTGCGGATCTCGTCGCCGCCGATCCGCCACCCCTGCCACTACGGGATCGACATGTCGACCCGCGAGGAGATGATCGCCCACGACCGCAGCACCGAGGAGGTCGCCGCGGAGCTGGGCGCCGACTCACTCGCCTACCTCTCGATGGACGCTGTCTACGAGGCGGTCGGCACCCCGCGCGAGCGACACTGCGACGCCTGCTTCACCGGCGAGTACCCGCTGGGCGACCCCGAGTCGGCAAACGGCAAGTTCGCCCTCGAGGAGATCGCGGTCGTCCCCGTCTCGCTGTAGGGGCCGCGGGGCCGCCGTGTCGACGATGCCCGCCGCCGGGGACCCCGCCTGATGGCGGAGCGGACGGGCCCCTTCCGGATCGCGGTGCTCGCCTCTGGGACCGGCACCAACCTGCAGGCGATCCTCGACCGGCTGCACGGCCCCGACGGGGTCGAGGTGACGGCCGTCGCCTCCGACAAGGCCGGTGCGCAGGCCCTGAAGCGCGCCGAAAGGGCTGGCGTGAAGACGGGCGTCTTCCACCTGAGCGACTACGCGGATCGCCCGGCGCGCGACGCCGCGATCGCGGACTGGCTCACCGAGCAGAAGGTGGACCTCGTCGTCCTGGCGGGGTACATGCAGCTGCTTTCTCCCGAGTTCGTGCGGCGCTTCCCGAACCGGATCGTCAACGTGCACCCGGCGCTGCTTCCATCGTTCCCCGGCCTGGACGCGATCGGGCAGGCGCTCGGGCACGGCGTCGGGGTCACCGGGGTCACGGTGCACTTCGTCGACGAGGGGGTGGATTCGGGGCCGATCATCCTGCAGCGACCGGTGCCGGTCCCCCCGAGCCGCGACCGGGACGAGCTGGAGGACGCGATCCACGCCACCGAGCACGAGCTGCTGCCCGAGGCGATCCGGCTGATCGCCTCCGGCCGGGTGAAGGTGGACGACGCCAACCCGCGCCTCGTCCGCATCGACTCGGATTAGACTCGCGTCGAGGTGCCGACCACGCCGTCCTCCGAGATCGCCCCCGAGCCGGCAGGCGAGTCGCTGCCGGTGCGCCGGGCGTTGATCTCGGTCGCCGACAAGACGGGTGTTGCCGAGTTCGCCTCCGGGCTCGCCAAGCTCGGGGTCGAGATCGTCTCCACGGGCGGTACCGAGTCGGTGCTGCGCGAGGCCGGCATGGAGGTCCGTTCCGTCGAGGACCTGACCGGCTTTCCGGAGATCCTCGACGGACGGGTGAAGACGCTGCATCCGCACCTCCATGCGGCGCTGCTGGCGATTCGCGACAACGCCGAGCACGCCGCCACCCTCGAGCAGCGCGAGATCGAGCCGATCGACCTGGTCTGCGTCAATCTCTACCCGTTCGAGCGCACCGTCTCCAGGCTCGACGTGCCCGAGGAGGAGGCGATCGAGAACATCGACGTCGGGGGCCCGACGATGATCCGCGCCGCCGCCAAGAACCACCGCTACATCGCGGTGGTGGTGCGGCCCGAGAGCTACGACGCCGTGCTCGACGAGCTGGAGGAGACGAGCGAGCTCTCGGCCGCGACGCGGCACTGGCTGGCCAACGAGGCGTTCGCCTACACGGCCCGCTACGACGCCGCGATCAGCCGCTGGTTCGGCCGCCGCTACGAGCAGCTGCCCACCTACTGGGTGACGGCCTGGGAGAAGGAGCTCGACCTCACCTATGGCGAGAACCCGCATCAGCGGGCGGCCCTCTACGTCGAGCCGCGGGCCCGCTCGCACGTGCTCTCGCGGGTGTCGAAGCTGCACGGGCGGCCGCTCTCGTTCAACAACGTGCTCGACCTGAACTCGGCCCGCGCCCTGCTCGGCGACCTCGAGGGACCGGCCTGCGTGATCGTCAAGCACAACAACCCGTGCGGGGTCGCCCGGGGCGAGAACCCGGGCGGCGCCTACGAGGCGGCCTTCGCCTGCGATCCGATGTCGGCCTTCGGCGGGGTGATCGCGCTCAACCAACCGGTGGACCGGGCGCTGGCGGAGCGCCTGCACGAGCAGTTCATCGAGGTGCTGATCGCGCCGGGCTACGAGGAGGGCGCGCTCGAGGTGCTGCAGCAGAAGGAGGCGATCCGCATCCTCGAGGAGGACGAGCGGCGGAGGCCGCAGTTCGAGCCGGACATCAAGCGGGTGAGGGGCGGCATCCTGGTGCAGGATCCCGACGGCTCACCCGAGCCGCGGGAGCTGATGGAGGTGCCGACCAAGGCTCAGCCGACGGAGGAGCAGTGGGAGGACCTCCTGTTCGCCTGGCGGGTGGTGCGGCACGTCCGCTCCAACGCGATCGTGCTCGCCCGCGATCGCGCCACGCTCGGGATCGGGGCGGGCCAGATGAGCCGGGTGGACTCGGTGCGGCTGGCGATCGAGAAGGCGAATGAGGCGCGCGGTCCTGACGCCGCGCGGCTGCTCGCCGGGTCGGTGATCGCCTCGGACGCCTTCTTCCCGTTCGCCGACGGCCCCCGGGCGGCGATCGACGCGGGGGCGACGGCGGTGATCCAGCCCGGCGGCTCGAAGCGGGACGCCGAGGTGATCGAGGCCTGTGACGACGCCGGGGTGGCGATGGTCTTCACCAAGCGCCGCCACTTCCGGCACTAGCCGCGGGGGACGAGGGCTCGCCGACTGCGAGGTGTCCGCTCTAGGGCGGTCCCGGGCCGTCGCCGAAGCGGACCTCGAGCGGCCGGCCGGCGCGCACGTCCTCGGGGGTGCCGACGATCTCGGCGTCCTCGTAGCGGGGGTAGGTGCCGCGGTAGCCCCGGCGCCGGGCGATCGGGCCGAGTAGGGCTGACATGGCCCGCTGCACCCAGGTCGGCGGGCGCTTGAAGACGATCACGTCCTCGAACTCCCGGCCGACCTCGATCAGCTGCAGAGGCGCGGGCATTCCCTTCGCGTTGGTCTTGCCGTCGAGGCCGAACCCGAAGATGTTCACGATCATCTGCGCGAAGCGGTCACCGGGGGTGACGGTGACCTTGACCACGGCCTTTCCATCGCCGGCGTTCCACCAGTCGTGCCAGGTCCCGGCCGGTACCTCGACGGCCTGCCCCGGCCCGGCCTCGCTTCGACCGTCCGCAAGCTTCACGCCGAGCTTGCCCTCCATCACCTCGAAGCGCTCGTCGATCGCGGGATGCAGGTGCTCGCCAACCACCGCGCCCCCGGGCTCGACGTGCAACTCGACCTCCAGCCGCCTCTGCGGGTTCTCGCCCGGACCCTCGAGCACGATGCACCGCTCCGAGGTCACAGGGTTCCAAGCCAGCTCTCCCGACTTCGGCACGCGCATCCCAGCCAGCCTACTGGGGACTTCATCACCAGGAAAGGAGTGCCGCCGCCGGGACTCCAACCCGGATCTTTTCGCTTAAAAGGCGAACGCTTTCGGCAATTAAGCTACGGCGGCTAGATCAGCTTAGAAGGCCGCCTTCGCTTCTTGTCGCGCCCGAGCCGTCCGTCGCCGGTGACAGTTCGCACACCTGATCTCACATCGACGGATCTCCTGCTCCAGTCGCGCCAGACTGACCTCGTTGCGCGCCATATGCATCACCGGGGCGGTCTTCTTCGAGATGTGATCGAACTCGAGCACGCACAAATCGCTTAGACCACAATCCGCGCAGGCACCACGCTCCAATGAGACGGCCGATGCAGCGGATAATCGCAATCGCCAGTGCCCTCACGGCGGTCCTGTTCGCGGTCGCATGCCAGTACCCGAGAGATCCCGAGGAGACCTTGGATCGAGTCGAGGGCGGAACGATGTACGTCGGGGTGATCGAGGACCCGCCCTGGGTGGTGCTGGACGAGGGCGAGGAGCCCCAGGGCGTCGAGCCCACCCTGGTCCGTCAGTTCGCTGAGGGGATCGACGCCGAGATCGAGTGGGTCGAGGGCTCCGAGGCCGAGCTGATGGAGGCGATGCGCGGCTTCCAGCTCGACGTGATCATCGGCGGCCTCACCCGCTCGTCTCCGTACCGGAAGCACGTCGCGCTGACCCGACCCTACGTCGACACCGAGATCGAGTTCGCGGTCCCACCCGGTGAGGAGCTGCCGGACGATCTCGACGAGGTGGAGATCTGGGTGGAGCGGAACAGCGAGGCGGCCGCCCTGCTGCAGCAGGAGGAGGGCGAGGCGAACCCGATCTACTTCGAGTCGCTCGAAGAGGTGGACGGACCGGCCCTGCTCGACACCTACGACGCAGACGCGATCGGCTACGAGGGCACCGACCGGATCCAGCGCGACGAGGAACACGCGATGGCGACGCCGATGGGCGAGAACGCCTTCCTGGTGGAGCTCGAGCACTTCCTGCTCGACCGGGGTCAGGAGGCCGAGGAGCTACTCGAGCGGGAGGCGGCACGATGAGATACCCGCGCGGAACGGAGCTGCCCCCGACCCAGGACCAGGCCAACCGCAGGGCGATCCGCCTGGAGTGGTTCAGCCTCGCCTATTGGATCACGGCGATCATCGCGATCTACTTCACCCTCGGGCAGTCCCAGGCGATGAAGGCCGCCTGGATCGAGGACATCCTGGCGCTCTTCCCCCCGATCGCCTTCCTGGTCGCCTCCCGCTACCGCCACCGCGAGCCCAGCGGGCTCTTCCCCTGGGGCTACCACCGCGCGATCACAGTCGCCTACGTGATCGCCACGATGGCGCTGTTCGCGCTCGGCGCCTTCATCCTGGTCGATTCGGTCGACCACCTGTTGAGGGGGACCCACCCTCCGATCGGCCTGGTCGAGGTCTTCGACACGCAGATCTGGGCCGGCTGGCTGATGCTCGCGGCGCTCGCCTACTCGGGCATCCCCCCGCTGATCCTCGGGCGCCTCAAGAAGCCCCTCTCGGACACGCTGCACGACAAGGTCCTGTTCGCGGACGCGAAGATGAACCAGGCCGACTGGATGACCGCCTCCGCCGCGGCGGTCGGCGTGATCGGGATCGGCTTCGGCCTCTGGTGGGCCGACGCCGTGGCGGCGATCGTGATCGGGCTGGACATCGTCCACGACGGCTACAAGTTCCTGCGCGAGTCGGTCGGGGACCTGATGGACGAGTCGCCCAAGACTCACGACGAGAAGGAGGTCCACCCGCTGATAACGGACGTCAAGTCCGAGGTGCAGAAGACGGGATGGATCGACGAGGCGGCGGTGAGGCTGCGCGAGCAGGGGCACCTGATCGGCGGAGATGTCTTCGTCGTCCCGAAGGACGCCAAGCAGCTCCCCGATCGGACTGAGGAGCTGATCGCGCGTATCCACGATCTCGACTGGCGCCTGCGCGACATCACCGTGGCGGTGGTGAGGTCGCTGTCCGACGTTCCCGAGGACCTTCTGGCGTCGCGGAACGAGAAGGGCGTGCGCCGAGACGGCTAGTCGGCGCGCCCTCCCCGCGGTCGAGCGCGCAAGGGGTCAGAAGAGCGCCTGCTGGGCGCTTTCCCGCTCGGCCTCGCGCTCCCGCTTCGCCTCGCGGCGGGCGGCGAGCTGGTCGCGCCGGCGGTAGCGGGGGTCGCGGGAGCGGTTCGGGGCCCTGACCAGCGCGGCGATCCGGTTGCGCTCGGGCGGGGGTGCATAGGCGCGACCCTCGTAGAGCTGCTCGTAACGGGGAACGAGGTCGGGACGTGCGGCCGAGAGCCACGACATGAAGACCTCCTTGACGCCCGGCCGCAGGTGGAGCGCGATCCCGTTGACGAAGGTCGCTCCGGCCTGCTCCGCGAGGGCGACGATCTCCTCGACCTGCTCCGGTGAGTCGTTGATCCCGGGCATCAGCGGCGCGACCAGCACGCCGGAGGGGATCCCGGCCTCGTTGAAGGCCGCCACCGCCTCGAGCCGCTTGCGGGGATGGGGCGTGTGCGGCTCGGTCTCGCGCCACGCCGTCTCGTCCAGCGTCGGGACCGAGAAGTTGACGCTGACGTCCGCGACCTCGGCCAGCTCGAGGTAGCGATCCAGGTCACGAATGGCCAGAGGCGACTTGCTCAGCACCGAGGTCGGCGTCTCGAACTCGCGCAGGGCGTCGAGCATCGGCGGCATCAGCTCGTAGCGCCCCTCGGCCCACTGGTAGGGATCTGTGTTGGTGCCGAAGGCGACCAGCTCGCGCTTCCAGGAGGGTCGGCCCAGCTCAGCCCGCAGCAGCTCGGGCACGTTCACCTTGACCACGATCTCCCGCTCGAAGTCGCGGCCGGCGTTCAGGTCCAGGTAGGTGTGGCTCTGACGGGCGAAGCAGTAGGTGCAGGCATGGGCACAGCCCCGGAAGGCGTTCACCGTCCAGTTGAAGGGGAGGTAGGTGCCGGGGACCCGGTTGAGGGCCGACTTGGCGCGAACCTCGTGGAAGCTGATGCCGAGCGCCTCCGGCGCATCGAAGGTCCGCACCCGCTCGACCTCCAGGCCGGGAAGGCTCCGGGCCTTGTCCCTATCCACCCTCTGGGCGTCCCAGCGCATCGAACACATGTTCGCAGATCGTCAACCCGACTCTCGGCCCGAATGAAGGCGACCCGCTGCGGGTAGGCCGGATTCGATGGCGACCAAGCAGCTTCCACTCACCGGCGAGGAGACGAGCGGCGCCGAGGCGCTGATCGGAGAGCGGCCCACCCTGAAGAAGCTGCGCTCGGCGGTCCACCAGTGCAGGGCGTGTCCTCTCTGGGAGAACGCGACGCAGGCGGTCTTCGGCGAGGGGCTGAAGCGGTCGCGGGTGATGCTGATCGGCGAGCAGCCCGGCGACCGCGAGGATCGCGAGGGCAAGCCCTTCGTCGGCCCGGCCGGCGGGGTCCTCGACAAGGCGCTCGAGCAGGCCGGGATCGAGCGCGGCGACGACTACGTCACCAACGTGGTCAAGCACTTCAAGTGGAACCCGAAGGGGAAGCGGCGCATCCACCAGGCGCCGAAGGCAGAGGAGATCAAGGCCTGCGCCCCCTGGCTCGCGGCGGAGCTGGAGGTGATCGACGCCGAGGTGCTGGTCTGCCTCGGGGCCACCGCCGTCAAGGCGATCATCGGCCCCAAGCACCGGGTAATGCGCGACCACGGACAGATCGTCGAGTCGAAGCTGGGCCGGCCCGCCCTGGCGACCCTCCACCCCTCCGCCGTCCTCCGCGCCGAGGACGACGATCGCGACGACGCGATGGCGATGCTGGTCGGCGACCTGCGCGTCGCAAAGCGCGAGCTCGACTCCTGACCAGCGGGGACTAGGAGAGGTCCGGCAGGCCCTCGACCGGGGTCGAGGCCTCGGCGTGCAGCCGCCGCGGGATCCGCCCCGCCTGGCGGGCGGCCAGGCCCGCCTCGAC
>JBOGZI010000287.1:0-4703 GCA_050697275.1 Solirubrobacterales bacterium
CAACCTGATCGGCTGCGGGGCCGGCGGCACGCTCGCCGAGGGTCGCGAGATCGAGGAGGGCCCGGGTGTGGTCGTCTGGGCCGCCTCACTTCCGGGCGCGGAGGTGACGACGATGCACGTCACGGCGGAGCGCGAGGCCGGCGACTTCCGGCTGCTCGGCATCCCGGAGGAGTTCGGCGCGGAGGGCGCTCCGGCCGCCGACCAGGCGCTGATCCTGCTCTGCGACCCCTACAGCTTTCCCTCCGAGGTGCTGCTCGACGCGCTCGAGCGGGCCAGGCCCGGCGCCCCAGTGCTCGGCGGTCTCGCCAGCGCCGCCTTCGCGGGCGGGACCGTCCTGCTGCGCGACGGCGACGTGCACGCGGGCGGGGCGGTCGGGGCGTTGCTCTCGGGCGTCCAGGTGCTCCCCTGCGTCTCGCAGGGCGCCACCCCGGTCGGCCCGGAGATGACGATCACCGCGGCCGAGGCGAACCTGGTCGGCGAGCTCGCCAGCAAGCCGGCGATCGAGCGGCTCGGCGAGGTGATCGCCTCCCTGCCGGAGGAGGAGCGGGTGCTGGCGCGCGGCGGCGTCCTGCTCGGCCTGGTGGTGGACGAGAACCGCCCCGAGCATCAGCGCGGCGATTTCCTGGTGCGCCCGATCATCGGGGCCGACCGCGACTCCGGCGCGCTGGCGATCGGCGAGCGGGTGCGGGTGGGGCAGACCGTCCGCCTCCACGTTCGCGACGCCGCCTCGGCTGACGCGGACCTGCGCGAGGCGCTGCGGGCGCAGGCTCACGCCCTCGGCTCGGGCGGGGCGGCCGGGGCGCTGCTCTTCACCTGCAACGGCCGCGGCTCGCACATGTTCGACGTGCCCGACCACGACGCCGCGGCGATCGAGGACTCGCTCGGGGCTCCCGCCGCCGGCTTCTTCTGCGCCGGCGAGATCGGTCCGGTCGGCGGTCGCAACTTCCTGCACGGCTTCACCGCGACGATGGCGGTCTTCCCGGCCTGATCTTCCGGTGATCGTTTCGAGGCCGTCGCGGCCGGGTACGGCCTCCGTGTAGCCATCCACGGTCAGGAGGGAAAGATGAGACGAGCAATCACGCTTCTCGCCGCCGCCGCCGCGCTGGCGCTCGGCGCGGGGACGGCGAGCGCGGACGTCCATGGTGTCTCGCAGGCGGGCTGCGCCGCGGACGGCGCCCCCTCGGGGGCGACCTCGGACGGATCACAAAGCGCGCCCGGTCGGCCGGAGGCACCGATCCCGGTCACCGCGAGCGACGGCAGGCACCAGGGCAGGGGCGGCGTCGCTCCCGCTCAGGGGACGAACTGCTAGTCACCGGAACCGCCGTACGCCCGCCGCCGTCGGCGGCGGGCGTGCCGGTTCCGCCCAGTCAGCGATCCAGGGCAGCTCAGTTCGGCTCGATTGCGCCCTCGAGCTCGAGCAGGGCACGCTTCATCTCGGGGCCGCCGCCGTAGCTGCCGACCCCGCCGCTCGACGGCAGCACCCGGTGGCAGGGCACGATCGGCGGCAGCGGGTTGGCGCCGCAGGCGGTCCCGGCGGCGCGGAAGGCCCGCGGGTTGCCCGCCCTGGTGGCGAGCTCCCGGTAGGTGAGCGTCTTCCCGTAGGGGATGCGGGCGATCTGGCGGATCGCCTTGCCCTGGAAGCCGTGGGTGAGGCGCCAGTCGAGGGGCAGGTCGAACCGGTGCAGGCCTCCCTCGAAGTAGGCGTCGAGCTGGCGGCGCGCCTCGTCGAGCCGCCCGGGGGCCTCGAGGATCCGCGGCGAGATCACCTCGGCGATTTCCTCGAGCAGGGAATCCCACTCGCGGTGCGGCCAGGCCACCCGGACCAGGCCCCGCTCGGTTCCGGCCACCAGCATCTTCCCGAAGGGGGAGTCGAGCTCGGTGTAGGCGACGTCGAGCAGCCCGTCGTCCTCGGCGCCGGCGAGCAGCCCCCGCCTGGCGCGCTCGAGGTCGGCGCCCCCGACCCCGCGGCCGGCAGCCTCGCGGAGCGCCCGCTCCAGCTGCTTCTCGGTCATCGGCGTCATCTCAGCTCTCCTCTCAGCTTCTTCAGACCCTCGTGGACGTTGCGGCGGGCGGCCGCCTCCGAGCAGTCGAGCATCTCGCCGATCCGCCCGTAGGACATGTCGCCCGCGTAGCGCAGCAGCACCGCGCTGCGCTGCTTCGGCGGCAGCGCCCCGACCAGCGACCAGATCGCGTCCTTCGGGTCGGCGAGCCCGGCGGGGTGGTCGGAGTTGGACGCGGCCAGCCCGCCGCCGACCTCCTCGGCGCTCCCCGACGGAAGCGGGCCGCGGGCGCCGGCGCGGTGGTGGTCGATCGCCTTGCGGTGGGCGATCGTGAGCAGCCAGGAACGCAGGTTGCGAGCGTGCTCGAGCTTCGGATAGCCGCGCAGGGCCGCGACGAACGTCTCCTGGAAGCAGTCCTCGGCGTCGTGCGGGCCGACCGAGGCGACCAGGAAGCCGAGCACGTCCGAGCCGTGCTCGTCGAGCAGCTCCTGGAAAGGGGGCGGGGTCTCATTCGGCATCTGCCGGTTAAACGTCGCACATGCGGGTTTCGTGAGACGCTGCCGAGCGCACTTGGCGCGTTTTTTTTGGCTATGCCGAAAGAAAGCGCCAACTCTACGGTCGATGGCGCTGATGGTCGTTTCTGAAACCCGAGAAGTGGTCGCGCGTGCGCTGGCCGAGGACCTCGGTGCGGGCGACGTCACCTCCGAGGCGGTGATCCCGGAGGAGGCGGAGGCGCGCGGCACGATCCACCGACGGGAACCGGGAGTGCTATATGGCTTCGACGCGGCGCGCGAGGCGTTCCGTCAGGTGGGGGCGGAGGGCTTCGAGCAGCTCGTCGAGGAGGGCAAGTGGCGGGACGACCCCTACGCGCCAGTCGCCCGCGCGGCGGGCCCCGCTCGCGCGGTGCTGGCCGCGGAGCGGGTGGCGCTCAACCTGCTCGGGCATCTCTCGGGCATCGCCACGCTGACCGCTCGCTTCGTCGAGGCCGTCGAGGGGACCGGCGCGAGGATCCTCGACACTCGAAAGACGACGCCGGGCCTGAGGCGGATGGAGAAGGCGGCCGTGGCCGCGGGCGGGGGGCAGAACCACCGCATGGGCCTCGACGACGCGATCCTGATCAAGGAGAACCACGCCGTGGTCGCCGGCGGGGTGGGGGAGGCGGTGCGGCGCGCCCGCGAGGCGCGACCGGGGATGTCCGTCGAGGTCGAGTGCCGCGACCTGGATGAGGTCCGCGAGGCTGTCGAGGCCGGCGCCGGCAGGCTCCTGCTCGACAACATGACTCCCGCCGAGCTGCAGGAGGCGGTGGCGGCGGTTCGCAGGGCGGAGGATGGACCCTCCCTGGAGGCCTCCGGTGGGATCACGCTCGAAAGCGTCGCCGAGGTCGCCGCCAGCGGCGTAGATTTCATCTCGGTCGGGGCGCTGACGCACTCCGCTCCCTCCCTCGACCTCGGCATGGAGGTGACCTGGGCGCGCTGGGACGACACGATCTTCATGAGCACCGAGGGCCCTGAGTAGAGTCACGCCGGTGGCGAGCCTCGGCGAGAGCGAGCGCAGAAAGCGCGAGCAGCTCGTCCGCGACCACGTCGAGCTCGAGAACGCCGGGGACTACGCGGCAGCGCTCGCCACCTTCGAGCACCCGCGCTACGAGTACGTCGCCACCGACGAGGTCTACGACGGGGCCGAGGAGGTGCTCGATCACTGGGAGGAGCTCCAGCGCGCCTTCCCCGACCAGCTGATCGAGATCGTCGCCCTGCACGGCGCCGACGACGCGGTGCTGATGGAGGCGGTCGCGCGCGGCACCCATAGCGGCCCGCTGCGGGGGCTTCCGCCCACCGGACGCCGCTTCGAGCAGGAGTTCCTCGCGATCTTCGTCTT
Organism: Solirubrobacterales bacterium; assembly: GCA_050697275.1. GTDB lineage: Bacteria > Actinomycetota > Thermoleophilia > Solirubrobacterales > 70-9 > JBOGZI01. The sequence continues at coordinate 3,876 of JBOGZI010000287.1, forward strand.
CGAGGACGAGGGCCTGGTCTGCGAGCGGGTCTACTACGACGCCGCCACCGTCCTGCGCCAGCTCGGCGTCGCGCGCGACCCGCTCAGCGCCGGCGGCCGGCTCGAAACCGCCGTCTCCCATCCACTCACGATCGGCCGCGGCCTGGTGCGCCGCGTGATCGGCAGGTAAGCGGTGATCGTCGTCGCGAATCGGAGCGGCCGCTGATGGCGCCGAACCCGTTGCTGCGGCGCAAGCGCGAGGCGATCGTCCGCGAGCACATGGACTCCGAGAACCGCCACGAGTTCGATGCCACCCTGGCCACCTTCGAGCACCCCCGCTACGAGCTGGTCGCCACCGGCGAGGTCTACGACGGCACCGAGGAGGTGGAGCGCTACTTCGAGGAGACCCGCCGGGCCTTCCCCGACCAGCGCAACGAGCTGCTCGCGCTCCACCACGCCGACGACGCCGTCCTGGTCGAGGCCGTCGTCCGCGGCACCCACAGCGGTCCCCTGCGCAGCCTGCCCCCGACCGGCCGGAGCTTCGAGCTGCCGATCCTCTCGATCTTCGTCTTCGAAGACGACAAGCTGGTCTGCGAGCGCGTCTACTTCGACGCGACCACCACACTCCGCCAGCTCGGCATCGCCCGCGACCCGCTCAGCCTCGGCGGCCGCCTCCAGGCCGCGATCGCCCACCCCTGGACGATCGGCCGTGGCCTCGTCCGCCGGGTGATCGGCCGCTAGCTGTAAGACCCAACCAGGTTGTTCAGCTCCGTTAAGCGAGCACCGGGCGGCCTGTGACCGAGGGAGCCGTGTCTTCGGTCGAAGTTGTAGTAGCTGAGCCAGCCGGAG
>JBOGZI010000288.1:0-12532 GCA_050697275.1 Solirubrobacterales bacterium
GCCCGTCCGTCGCCACCGTCGGGCTGCCCTTCGCCGTCGCCGGGAGCGGCGGCCGGCTCCGCGGGCGGAGGAGCGGCGGCGGGCGCCTCTGGAAGCACGCCGGGGACCGGCGAGCGGCTCGGCTCGGGCGCCCGCGGCTCCGGCCCCGGCTCCTCCTCGGTGGGCTCGGTGGGCTCGGGCGGCTCGGGCGCCCCCTCCACCCGGGCGATCACGTTCTCGTCGGGGAAGGCCGGCACATGGCCCATCTGCTCCTCGATCCGCTCGCGGCGGCGGCGGTAGGCCGGCTCGCGCTCCTTCCAGTGGGTGAGCACGGGCGAGGCGATGAAGATCGAGGAGTACGTCCCCGAGGCGATCCCGACCATCATCGCGAAGGCGAAGTCACGCAGGGTGGCGCCCCCGAAGACCATCAGCATCGCCACCAGGAAGACGGCTGAGAGGCCGGTGATCAGCGATCGGGTCAGGACCTCGCTCATCGAGCGGTTGACGATCTGCGAGAAGGTGGCGCGCGGCAGCCGCGGGACGTTCTCCCGGATCCGGTCGAAGACGATTATGCAGTCGTACAGCGAGTAGCCGAGGATGGTGAGGAAGGCGGCGACGGTGCCGCTGGTCACCTCCCTGCCCGTCAGCGAGTAGACGCCGCCGGTGATCAGGATGTCGTGGATCACCGCGATGATCACCGGCACCGCGTACTTCGCCTCGAAGCGGAAGGCGACGTAGGCGCAGATCACCAGCAGCGAGAAGACGATCGCGTAGATCGCGCTGGTCGCCACCTGCTCGCCGAAGGTGGGGCCGACGCTGGTCGAGTTGAACCCCTCGGGCACGATCCCGAACTCGTTCTCGACCGCGGGCTGGAGCTGCTGGACCTGCTCGGGCTCGATGTCGGAGTCGATCTGGAAGACGTTGGGGCCGAGCTCCTCGCTGGTGGCCTGGGTGATCTCGGCCTCCTCGATGCCGACCGACTCGAGCGTCGCTCGCACCTCCTCCACGCTCGCCTCCCGCTCGAGCCCCACCGTCACGCGGCTGCCCGACTTGAAGTCGAGCCCGAGGTTGAGCTGCTCCGTCGAGAAGGCGATCGCGCCGATCAGCAGGATCACCCCCGACATCGAGAAGAACCAACGGCTCAGCCCGATGAAGTCGAAGCGCCACCGGACCCGCTGCTCGCCGGCGCCCGCCATCGCGGGGGAGCGGACGAAGCGGGCCCGCCCGAACAGACCGAGGAAGGCCTGCGTGAAGACCACGGCGGTGAACAGGGAGGCGAGCGTCCCCACGCCGAGGGTGAAGGCGAAGCCCTTCACCCCCGACGTCGCCAGCACGAACAGGATGAAGGCCGTGATCAGGGTGATCACGTTCGCGTCGATGATCGTCGCGATGCCCTTCCGGTAGCCGGCGGCGATCGCCGAGGGCATCGATTTGCCCGCTCTCGCCTCCTCCTTGATCCGCTCGAAGATGATGATGTTCGTGTCCGCCGCCACCCCGATCGTGAGGATCAGTCCGGCGATGCCCGGCAGCGTCATCGTGATCGGGATCAGCTTGATCAGGGCGAAGAAGAAGAGCCCGTAGAGCGCCAGCCCGAGGATCGCGACGAGGCCGAGGAAGCGGTAGTAGGCGAGCAGGAAGAGGCAGACCAGGATCAACCCGGCGATCCCCGCCTTGAGGCCCTCGTCGAGCGCCTCCTGGCCGAGGGTGGCCGAGACGGTGGACTGCGAGATCAGCTTCAGCTCGATCGGCAGCGCCCCGATCTTCAGGAACTCGGCGAGGTCCTGGGCCTCCCGGACGGTGAAGCTGCCCTCGATCTGGGCGCCGGTTCGGCCGTCGATCCCGGCGGGGTTCTCGACGAAGTTGATGATCGGCCGGGAGACGATCTCGCGGTCGAGGACGACCGCGAAGTGGCCGGAGAAGTTCGAGGCGGCCTGCGCATTTCCCGCCACCCCGGGCGGGGCCTCCTGCAGGCCCCGCTCCGCGATCCGCTTGGTGACCTCCTCGAATGCCTCGCGCCCCTCGTCGTTGAAGTCGAAGACGACGTTCGGCTGGTTCGTGTTCGGATCGAGCTGCTGCTCCGGGTCGCGGAGCTCGTTGCCGGAGAGCTCAGGCCGGTCGTGGATCACGTACCAGGCCTCGGCCGCGCTCTCGGTCTCGTTCTCCTCGGTCTCGGGATCGTCGGGCGGGGGCTCGGCCTGTACCACCAGCGTCCCCTGCGGGATGGCGACGATCTCGCTGTTCGGCGGCTGCTTCTCGTCGGGGAACTCGACGAAGAGGTCCTGCCGGGCGGCCTCCGGCCCAGCCAGCGGCTCCTTGCTGCGCGCGTCGAACAGGTAGTAGCTCGGCCCGCTCGTGGTGCACTCGTCGTCCTGGCATTCGGGCGGCTGCTTCGCGGCCAGCTGGACGGCGTCGTAGAGGCGGGGGAACGGCGCCTCGGTCGCCCGGTCGGGCGGCGCGTTGGGGTTGGGGATGACGTTCGGCTCCCAGTCGTAGAAGTAGAGCTGGGCGGTCTGGCCGACCTGGGCGATCGCCCGCTCCGCGTTCTGCACGTCGGGGAGCCCGACCCGGACCGAGTCGGTGCCGAGCCGCGAGATCTCCGGCTCAGCGACGCCGAGGCTGTCGGTGCGCTCGCGGATGATCTCGATCGCGCGGTCGATGTCGTCGCCCTCGACCTCGGGGTTCTGCGGGGTGGGCCGGCCCTGGTAGATCAGCTCGGTGCCGCCCTCCAGGTCGAGGCCCTGGCGGGTCTCCTTGGTGAGCACGACCAGCAGCGAGGCCAGGATCAGGCCGAGGACGAAGAGCAGGATGAAGGCGTTGCGCCGGCGGCTGCTCACGAAAGACCCGCTACTCGGGCGTCAGGACGAGCAGGAGCCCGCCGTCGTCGTCGTAGGCGGGGAAGAGGTCCGCCACGGCCTCGGTGGGCAGGTCTCCCTCCGCCTTCACCGCCACCCGCTTGTTGAGCGAGCGGACCCCCCACTCGAGGGTCGTCTCGATCGGGTCGGTCTCCCCGTTCCGGTCGGTGTCGGCGCTCTCGCCGCCGTCGCCCTTGTCGATCCACTCCAGGCCGAGCACGTCCTTGACCGGACGGCCGATCACCTCCTCGTCCTTGAGCCCGGTGAGCTCGAATGCCCCCTTGCCCAGATCGAGCACGCGGCCCTCGGCGTCGCAGGTGAAGAAGGCGGCTCCGGGCGCCGGCATGTAGTCGTCGAGCAGCTCGAAGAGGAATCCGAAGCCGCACTTCGAGCAACCCTTCGGCCGGCCGGAGAACCCCGCCGTGCGCTCCCCGCTCAGCTCCCTGTTCCCGCAGTTGGGGCAGATGAAGTACGGCATACGTGCCCAAGGCTAGCCAACCGACTAAAGGGGAGATAGACGGCTTCGCCATCAGATCGCGGCCACAAGCGGCCACCCACGACAAGTCGCTTCGGGCTTCGCCCTCCGCTCCGACAGCGAGTGGCCTGGTGGCCGCTAGAAAAGGCTGGCCATGCCCTCGGGGACGGGCAGGCCGAGATGCTCGTAGGCGCGCTCGGTCAGGACCCTGCCGCGCGGGGTGCGCTTCACCAGCCCCTGCTGCAGCAGGTAGGGCTCGAAGACGTCCTCGATCGTGTCGGGCTCCTCGCCCACCGCGACGGCCAGCGTCGAGAGGCCGACCGGGCCGCCCGCGAACTTCCCGGCGATCGTCTCGAGCAGCTGGCGGTCGTGGCGGTCCAGCCCCGCCCCGTCCACCTCCATCATCTCCAGCGCCTCGACCGCGACCGCCCCGTCGATCGCGCCGCGCCCCTTCACCTCGGCGAAGTCCCGAACCCGGCGCAGCAGCCGATTGGCGACCCGCGGGGTCCCCCTGGCCCGCCCAGCGATCTCCTCGGCCCCCTCGCCGCTCACCCCCACCCCGAGGATCCCGGCGGAGCGCAGCACGATCGCCCGCAGGTCCGCCGGCTCGTAGTGCTCGAGGCGGTGACAGACGCCGAAGCGGTCCCGGAGGGGGGTCGTGAGCAGCCCGGTGCGGGTGGTGGCGCCGATCAGCGTGAACGGCGGCAGGTCGAGGGTGACGGTCCGGGCGCCGGCGCCCTGCCCGAGCACCACGGGGAGGCGATGGTCTTCCATCGCGGGATAGAGGGTCTCCTCGACCGCGCGCCCGAGCCGGTGCACCTCGTCGATGAAGAAGACGCTGCCCGGCTCCAGCGCGGTGAGGAAGGCGGCGATGTCCGCCTTTCGCTCGAGCGCCGGGCCCGCGGTCTGGACCAGGGGCGCCTTCAGCTCGGCGGCGATGATGTGGGCGAGGGACGTCTTGCCGAGCCCGGGAGGGCCGGCGAGCAGCACGTGGTCGAGCGCCTCGGAGCGTCGGCGGGCGGCCTCGATGAAGATGCCGAGCTGCTCGGTGACCTGGACCTGGTTGACGAAGTCCTCTAGGGCGCGCGGGCGCAGCGAGCGGTCGAAGTCGTCATCACCCGCCATCTCCTTCCGAGCATCAACGGCCGGCTCTTCAGCTTCGCTTCCGGGGCCGGCCGGTACGGGCGCATTCGGCTTGGCAACCCTGATCGGATCGCTCTCGACTCCGGGGGTGCGGATGCCCTTGCCGGGCTCGACCGACATCAGCGCTCCCTCATGCGGCCTTCGCCCCCGCGGCCCGGCGCAGCGCGGCCTGCACGATCTCCTCTGGACTGTCCCCCTTCGCCTCGGTCAGCAGCCCCTCGGCCTCGGCCGGCGTGTAGCCGAGGTTGAGCAGGCCCTCCCTGGCCATCGCCCGCGGGTCCTCCTCCCCTTCCGCGAGGGCGGCCACGTCGGCATCGCCCTCGACCTCCCCGGCCACCTTCTCGCGCAGCTCGACGATGATCCGCTCCGCGGTGCGCTTGCCGATCCCGGGCACCGCCTGGAAGCGCTTCGCGTCGCCCGCCGCGATCGCCCGCAGCAGCTCGCGCACGGGGCCTCCCGAGAGCACGGCCATCGCCACCTTCGGCCCCACTCCCCCCACCGAGGTCAGCTGCAGGAAGAGGTCCCGCTCACCCTCGCTGGCGAAGCCGTACAGGTTGAGCGAGTCGTCGCGGGAGACGAGCTGGGCGTGCAGGGAGGCGCGCTTGCCGCGGGCCGGCACCGCCTTCAGAGTCTCGGCGGAGACGGCGAGCCGGTAGCCGACGCCGGCCGCGTCGATCACCACATAGTCGGGCCTGCGCACCAGCACCTCTCCGCTCACGGAGGCGATCATCCCCCTTGATTCTGGGTGGCGGCCCGGATGTCCTTCCGGGCCGGACTCGCCCTAGCCCGCCAGCCGCTGGCGGGCCGGCACGACCGGCCTGGTGCCGACCGTGGGGCGACCAAGCTGGGCGGCCGCCACCCGCCCCGGCGAGCTACCGGCGTGGCAGATCGCGACCGCGAAGGCATCGGCAGCGTGGTCGGGCGTGGGCGGCTCGCTGAGCCCGAGCAGGCTGGCGACCATTCGCTGGACCTGCTCCTTGCCGGCGGAGCCCGAGCCGCAGACCGCCTTCTTCACCGCCTGCGGCGTGTAGTCGAAGCAGGGAACGCCGCGCTGGGCGGCGGCCAACATCGCTACCCCCCGGGCCTGGCCGACGCTGAGCGCCGAGCCGACGTTGCGGCCGAAGAAGAGGTCCTCGAGCGCCATCGCCTTCGGCTCGTGCCAGTCCACCAGCTGGACGAGCGCCTCATAGACCTGGGCGAGCCGCCGCTCGGCCGCCTGCTCCGGCGGCGTCTCGATCACGCCGCCGTCGAGGGCCACCATCCGCTCGCCCATGGTCCGGACCACACCGAACCCGGTGTTCGCCGTTCCGGGGTCGAGGCCGATGACGATCACTCGATCCCATTCTCGCTCGCGTGCCGGATGTCCTTCAGCGGCCCGGGAACCACTGCCCGGAGCTTCCGGGAAGAAGGCAGAGAAAGGGCCGCCCCGGGGCAGCCCTTTCCCAGCTCCGATACCGACGCTACTTCGTCAGGTACTTCTTGCCGGCCCTGACCTCGAGCCTCCACGAGTTGAGGACACTCGTCGTCCCCGGTGGGGTCGGGTCGGTGTCGACCACCCGGAGCGTCCAGGTGCCGGTCGCGCCGCCGTCGTTCATGCTCGAGAACGTGCCGAACGGCTGGGCGCGCCCCGCGTAGGGCGGATACAGCGTGTTCGGGTCGAGCGGAGGCGCCAGTGGGCCGATCGACAGCGCCAGGTTGGACTGGTCATCGAGGGTCACCGGACCGATCGACTGCCCGTCCAGACCGCCGAACAGGAACACGGTGGTTCCGTTGGGCGAGCTGAGCAACGCGTACAGATCGCCGGCCGAGCCGGCCGCGCTCCCGGTCGTCTGGATGGTCACGTTGACGTCCCGAATCCGCGTCTTCTTGAACTTCTTGCCGCCCACGTCGATGGTCGAGATGAGCTGACCGTTGAGCGACGGGGTCGCGTCCGGCACGGGCGCGTTCACCGTCTGGGTGATGTTCGCCGTGCCGCCCGCCTTCTTCTTCTTCTTTTTCTTCTGCGCATCGGCGACCCCAGCGGTCATGCCGACGCCCAGGCACAGCGCCAGGGCGAGCACGCCGAGCCGGGAAAGCCGCGATCGCTTCGCTTGCATCCGGTGCTACCTCCCTTTCGGATCCCAGGTCCCGCCCGCATCCAACGGGGCCGCCTGGATCGCCCGCTTCGACAACGGGCGTCGGGCAAGGTATCGCGATCGTCCTCGGATGGCCGCGATGGCAGCGCGCCGGGGCCAGCCGGGGCTCAGCTCGCGGCGGCGGCCCGCTCGAGGATCTCCTCGGGAACGTCGAAGTTGGCGTTGACCGAATCGACGTCGTCGTGCTCCTCGAGCGCGTCCATCAGGCGGAGCAGGGCCGGCGCCTCGCCCTCGGCAACCTCGACCACGCTCTTCGGCTCCATCGCCAGCTCGGCGGACTGGATCTCGACTCCGGCGTCCTCCAGCGCGGAGCGGACGGCGGCGAGCGCGCCCGCGGGCGCCAGCACCTTGAGCAGGTCGCCGTCCTCGGCGACGTCCTCGGCGCCGGCGTCGATCGCCGGCATCAGGTCGTCCTCCGAGTAGCCTTCACCGTCCACCAGGATCACGCCGCGCTTCTCGAACTGCCAGGAGACCGAGCCGGGCTCGCCGAGGCTGCCGCCGTGCTTCTCGAAGGCGTGGCGGATCTCGGCGCCGGTGCGGTTGCGGTTGTCGGTCAGCGCCTCCACCAGGATCGCCGCCCCGCCGGGCCCATAGCCCTCGTAGACGGCGCTCTCGATCGCCTCCGCTCCGGCGCCCTCGCCGGTGCCGCGGTCGATCGCGCGCTGGATGTTGTCCTTCGGCATCGAGGCGTCGCGCGCCTTCTGCACCGCCAGCGCCAGCGCCGGGTTCGCGTCCGGGTTGCCGCCGCTGTCACGGGCGGCGACGGTGATCGCCCGCGCCAGTTTGGTGAACAGCTTGCCGCGCTTGGCGTCGGCGGCGCCCTTCTTGTGCTTGATCGAGGACCACTTCGAGTGACCGGACATGGCCTCGATTCTAGGAGCGCGCTACCTCTTCGGGTTGGTCTGCGGGGCTGCGTTGCGCCTAGACGACAAAACGGCCGTCCTCCTGGAGGGTCTCGCCGTCCACCTCGATCTGGCCGCCGCGGCGAAGGTCGCAGATCATGTCCCAGTGGATTGCTGATTCGTTGACGCCGCCGGTCTCCGGATAGGAGCGGCCGACGGCCAGGTGGATGGTCCCGCCGATCTTCTCGTCGAGCAGGATCTCGCCGGTCCCCTCGTTGATCCCGTAGTTCGTCCCGATCCCGAGCTCGCCGAGGCGCCTCGCCCCCTCGTCGGTGTCGAGCATCTCGATCAGGAAGTCCTCTCCCTTCTCGGCGGAGGCGTCCACGACCTTGCCCCCCTCGAAGCGGAAGCGCACCCCGGCGACCTCGCGGCCCCCGTAATGCGCCGGCAGGTGGAAGCGGATCTCGCCCTCGGCCGAGTCCTCGACCGGTCCGGTGAAGAACTCCCCATCCGGCATGTTGTGCTTGCCGGCGGCGGCGATGAAGGTCCGGTCCTCGATCCCGACCCGCAGGTCGGTCCCCTCCCCCGTCAGGTGGACCTCCGAGCGCCCCTGGATCCACTCCCGCAGCCGCTCGGTCTCCTCGGACTGGCGCTTCCACGCCTCCACGGGATCGTCCTCGGCAGCCAGGCAGGCGCCGTAGTAGAAGTCCTCGAAGGCCTCGAGGCTGAGGCCTGCCTCGGAGGCATAGGCGTGGGTGGGGAACAGCGTCAGGGCCCAGCGGTAGCTGCCCTCCGCGCTGCGCTCCATCGCCCGCTTCATCAGCCCCTGGGTGGCCGCCTGGCGCTTCGCCTGGCGCTCCGGGGGCACCCGCGACAGCGCGCGGGTGTTCTGGCTCGCCATCACCGCGATCCGCACATCGGCGTTCTCGACCGCCCACTCGGCGACCGGCGAGATCCACTCGAGTTGCTTGTCGGAGGCGTGCTCGAAGTAGGCGACCGACTGCCCCTCCATCGCCATGTGCACGATCGGGTTGCCCCCGGCCTCCAGCACCTCCTCGTAGACCGCCTGCAGCAGCGGCTCGGCGGGCGACTCGCCCTCGATCGTGCAGATGTCCCCCTCCTGCACGTCGGTCGAGTGCCGGACCAGGATCCGGGCCAGGTTGGTGACCCTGGGGTCTCTCATTCGGGTCCGCCCACGGTTCCCACGCCATCGGCGCCCCCGTCCCGCACCCCCGGACGCGAAGCGGAGGAGGTGCGGGTTGATGAAGTGCACATCGCCATGAACAGGGCATGGAGCCGGCTGTCGTCGGTGAGCTCCGGGTGGAAGGCGACCGCGAGCAGGCCGCGGTCTCGCACCGCGACCGGGTGGCCATCGACCTCGGCGAGCACCTCGACGCCCGGCCCGTGCCGTTCGACCCAGGGGGCGCGGATGAAGACGCCGCGCAGCGGCTCGTCCCCCACTCCCTCCAGCCGCAGGTCCCGCTCGAAGCTCTGGCGCTGGCGTCCGAAGGCGTTACGGCGACAGAGGTAGTCGCCGAGACCGAGGTGGTCGCGATCGCAGACGATCATCCCCGCGCAGCAGCCGAGGATCGGCCGGCCCACCTTGGCGTGCTCTCGCACCGCATGGTCAAGGCCGTCCCGCGCCATCCCCTTGCTGATCGTGGTCGACTCACCGCCCGGGATCACCAGCCCGTCCAGCGCCCGCATCTGCGCCGCGGTACGGACCTCGGCGACCTCGGCGCCGAGCGAGGAGAGCATCCGGCGGTGGGCCTCGAAGTCGCCCTGGATCGCGAGGACGCCGAGGCGAAGCGCCGGCTGGCCCCCCTCGGCTCCGGGGCCGGCCTGGTGTCGAGGGACCCCCAAGCTACGCGCCGCGGCCCTGGAGCAACCCGCCGTCCGCGGCGAGCGCCTCGATCTCCAACCCGGGCATCGGCTCGCCCAGCTCCATCGACGCCTTGGCCACGCGCTCGGCGTCCTGGAAGTGGGTGGTCGCCTCGACGATCGCGCGGGCCCGGCGCTCCGGGTCCTCGCTCTTGAAGATCCCCGACCCGACGAAGTTGCCCTCGGCGCCGAGCTGCATCATCAGCGCGGCGTCGGCCGGGGTGGCGATCCCGCCCGCGCAGAACAAGGGCACCGGCAGCCAGCCCCGGGTGGCGACGTCCCGGACCACGTCGAGCGGCGCCTGCAGCTCCTTGGCGGCTCCCGCGAGCTGCTCGGAGCGAAGCGAGCCGAGCCGCTTGATCCCGTCGGTTACGGAGCGCAGGTGGCGGACGGCCTCGACGACGTTGCCGGTCCCGGCCTCGCCCTTGGATCGGATCATCGCGGCGCCCTCCCCGATCCGTCGCAGCGCCTCACCGAGATTGGTGGCGCCGCAGACGAAGGGGATTTCGAAGGCGAACTTGTCGATCTGGTTGGACTCGTCGGCGGGCGTCAGCACCTCGGACTCGTCGATGAAGTCGACCTCGAGTGACTGGAGTACCTGCGCCTCGGCGAAGTGCCCGATCCGCGCCTTCGCCATCACGGGGATCGAGACCGCCTCCTGGATCTCGGCGATCTTCGCCGGGTTCGCCATCCGCGCGACGCCGCCCTCGGCCCGGATGTCCGCGGGCACCCGCTCGAGCGCCATCACCGCGTTCGCGCCGGCCTCCTCGGCGATCCTCGCCTGCTCGGCGGTGGTGACGTCCATGATCACCCCGCCCTTCAGCATCTCCGCGAGGCCCGTCTTCAGCCGGAATGTCGCTCGCTCAGCCATCGCGGCAATAGTAGTTGCCGCGCTGCCCGTCGATCCCCGCCGGCAGGCACGTTTACCTGATTGGCCAGCGGGAAGCCCATCGTTACGCCTTGCCTGATGGGGGCTTCAGCGGCGGGGCGGTAAGTCAAGAGTGAGCTTGGGGTCATTCCCCCGACCCCAAAATGAGGCTGCGGGCCCGGATCGCCCCCCGGGCCTGTGGTCGTTGTGCGGTCTTACTTCAGCTTGAAGGCGCGGATCCGGTCGCGATGCGCGGCCTCGTCGCGCGCGTAGACGCCGTGCGCCAGCGCCTGCACCAGCCCCATCAGCGCCGCGTTGGAGCGGATGTAGGAGGGGCCGTCGGAGGAGTAGTAGAGGACCAGCTCCGAGTGCTCGGCGACGTCGGAGAGGGTCGCGTCCGTGATCGACAGCGTGCGAGCGCCTCGATGCCGCCCCAGCTTCAGCGCCCGCTGGACGAGGGGATGCGCGCGACCGGCGGTGAGCGCCACCAGCAGCGTGTCCTCGTCCATCCGCGAGAGCTTCTGGATGCTGTCCTGGCTCGCCGAGGCGACGATCTCTGCCGGGGTGTCGAGCAGGCCGAGCAGGTGGCGCAGATAGCTCGCGAAGAAGGCCATCTGCTCGACGCCGACGATCAGGACCCGGCGTGCGGTGGCCAGCGCGGAGACCGAGGCCTCCACCTGCTCCCGCGTCAGGCTGCGCGCCGTCTCCTCGATGTTGGTGTAGTCGGCGCCGAGTGATGCCTCGAACTCGGAGTGATCGAAGTTGAACAGGGCGGCAGCGCCGCCGCCGTTTCCGTTGCCGGGAGCCTCCGCGACCTTGTGCCGGTACTCCTCGATCGCTGACTGCTGAAGCTCGGGGTAGCCGTCGAAGCCGAGCGCCTGCGAGAAGCGGACCACCGTCGAGGAGGAGGTGTTGGCGCGGCGGGCGAGCTCCTCCGCAGTCTGGAAGGCGGCCTCGTCGAGGTGGTCGACGATGTAGCGCGCCACATCCTTCTGCGAGCGCGAGAAGTCGTCAAAGCGCTCGGTGATGTAGTCCGAGAGGCTCTTGCGAGCCGATCGGCTCTTGGTCGCGGTCCGTGCCACGGCGGCTCTTTTCGCCCCGCCACGTCGATTCCCTTCCCCCCGGGCTCGGGTTGTCCCCCGTTATCCGGGTGGAGCGCCGCATGCAGCGGGCTGAAGCGGCGGAGGACGCGATCTGTTTGTATCGCGCGCGATGAGCCTCGAGCGGGAGCTGCACCGCCTCAATCGCAACATGATCGCCTTCGATCTCGCGCTCGGGACGGGGGCGCTGCTGGCACCCTCGCAGACTCTCCGGGTGCTCGGCCACGACGAACCGTCCGCGGACGCCGAGCATCTCTTCCGCCGCTGCGGGCCGATCTGGCTCACCTTCGCGGCCGCCCACCTGGTCGCCCACCGCCGCAGGAGACGCCGCGACTGGTGGGCCCTCTCCTGGCTGCGCGGCACCGAGCTGCTCACCGACGTCGTCTGGTCCCGCTCCGCCGCCTTCTCGCGCCCCGGCGCCCGCGCGGGGATGTGGTTCGCCGGCCTCAGCAACCTGGCGATGACCATCGGCTTCGCCCACCTCGCCCGCGACGCCGACGGCGCCTAGCGGTTGGGCGTGGGCGTACCGAAAATCAAGTAGGCTCCCCGGCAATCCAAGCGGCCCTGCTATTGGGGGGTATGGCCTAGAGCGGCGGCGGCGCCGCCAGCTGCGGGATCTCCGATGTCCGCGGGGCTGCTCACAAACGAAAAGGGGAAATGGCATGGCAAATAGCATTTCGAGGCGAACGCTGGCCCTGATCTCGGGAACGGCGCTCGTGCTCTCGTTCCTCGCCTTCCTGATCGCATCGGCGGGCGACCAGGCGGACGCCACCCACCAGCCGGCGGACAAGGTGATCGCCAGCGGATCGAAGGTGGAGGTGTTCGGCCCCGGCCAAGAGGTGACGCTCCTGAGCGGGCAGGTGCGCAGCTCCTCGACCTCGGACCTGATGCTCCAGGTCACCGCCGAGTGCGCCCTGACCACCAACGTGACCACCGTCGGCAACGACGATCAGTCGGCCGAGGGCACGGTGGAGGTCTGGGTTGAGATCGACGGGCAGCCGGTGGGGATCAACAACATCGGCACCTCGACGACGAGCTCGGAGGCCCAGGACGACGGCAAGGCCGTGTTCTGCAACCGGGCCTACCGGCGCCAGACCGAGCTGTTCGACGACGAGGATGCGACGATCCGGACGTTCTTCGACACCCGGAACGCCAACGGCTTCAACTGGGTGGCGCTGAACGTCGGCAACGGCATCCACACGATCGAGGTCAAGGCGAACCTGACCGAGACCGCGACCAACAACGCCACTGCCGAGG
>JBOGZI010000289.1:0-2012 GCA_050697275.1 Solirubrobacterales bacterium
CTCTACGGGGTGAGCATGGGCGACGACGGCGTCACCAAGGTCGTCTCGCGGAAGCTGCCCCGCGAGCGGGAGGCGGACGGGGCGGCGGTAGGGGCCGGGGACGAGGCCGCCGAGGCCGCCTAGAGCCGTGCCCGTCGACTGGTCCGAGGCCTTCGACCTCGGCGAGGCCGGCGCCGGGTCGGCCGCGATCGGAACCGAGCAGCGCGAGGGCGTGCTGCGCCACCTGCGCGAGCGGCTCTCGCGAAGCAGAAAGGCCCTCACCGCCGAGCTCTCCGCGAGCCTCACCGACCGGATCGACGAGGGGACCTGGGAGCGCCTCGAGGAGGCGTTGATCCTCGCCGACGTCGGGGCGAAGACCACAGCCGCGGTCGTCCAGCGCCTCGAGGACGAGGCGAGCGCCGGGGAGGTGGGCGGGGGAGAGGCGCTGCGCGAGCGGCTGATCGAGCTCCTCGCCGAGACCGCCGCTCCGCAGGGCCCGGCGGGGGCGCGGATCGACCTGACCCAGCGCCCCGCGGTGCTGATGATGGTCGGGGTGAACGGCACCGGCAAGACGACCACGATCGGGAAGGTCGCCTGGCACCTTCAGCGGGAGCTCGGCCTCGCGACGATCGTCGCGGCGGCGGACACCTACCGCGCCGCCGCGGTCGAGCAGCTCACCGAGTGGGCGGACCGCGCCGGCAGCCAGATCGTGCGCGGCTCCGAGGGCGGGGATCCGGGGGCGGTCGCCTTCGACGCGGTCGCCGCCGCCGAGGCCCGCGGCGCGGACGTGGTCATCTGCGACACCGCGGGCAGGCTGCACACGAAGGGCAACCTGATGGAGGAGCTGGCCAAGGTGCGACGGGTGATCTCCAAGCAGATCCCCGAGGCCCCGCACGAGACCCTCGTCGTGATCGACGCCACCACCGGGCAGAACGGGGTCCGCCAGGCGCAGGAGTTCGCCCGCACGGTGGACGTGACCGGCGCCGTGCTCACCAAGCTCGACGGCTCGGCCAAGGGAGGGGTCGCGCTCGCGATCGCCTCGGAGCTCGGCATCCCGGTGAAGCTGATCGGGATCGGCGAGTCGCTCGAGGACCTGCGGCCCTTCGACGCCGAGCAGTTCGCCCGCGCCCTGCTCGAGGAGTAGCCGGCTGCAACCAGCTTCCCGCGATTCGCGGGGCGATCGCCCACCCTGCGCCGGTGCGCTCGGGAGGCGCCAGACTGCTCGCCCTGCTCACGGCCGCGGCGGCCATCGCCGTGCTGCCGCCGGCGCCCGCTGAGGCGGGTAGCGCGGACGTCGCCGCCTTGCAGGTCGCGATGAACGCGCTCGGGCTCTACCCCCACCCGATCGACGGGATCACCGGCCCGTGGACCGAGTCGGCGGTGCGCTCCTTCCAGGCCTCGCACGATCTGGCCGTGGACGGCGCCGCGGGCCCGCGGACCCGCCGCGCCCTCGGGCGCCGCGGCCGTCCGAAGCTGGGCTCCCGCCCGATGCGGGTCGGGCAGCAAGGCTGGGACGTCGCCGCGCTTCAGTTCCTGCTCAGCAGCCGCGACTTCGGGCCGGGCGGCTTCGACGGCGGCTTCGGCCCCAAAACCGCGGCTGCCGTGCGCCGCTTTCAGGACGCGGCCGGGCTGGATGTGGACGGGGTGGCCGGAGCCTCCACCGTCGGGGCGCTGCGCAGCGGCCGGCTGATCGCGGAGTCCCCGGGCGATCCCGTCCGCTTCCTGCGTCCCGTCTCGGATCCCGCGACCGACGGCTTCGGCTGGATCGCGGGGCGCAGGCACACCGGGATCGACTTCCCGGCCCCGATGGGCACCCCGGTGGGGGCGGCCGGTCGCGGCACGGTCTCCTTCGCGGGCTGGAACAGCGGCGGCTACGGCAACCTGGTGGTGGTCACCCACCGGCTCGGCTACGAGAGCTGGTACGCGCACCTCTCCGAGCTCGCGGCGGCGCCTGGCCAGGCGGTCGCGGGCGGCAGCGTGATCGGCGCGGTCGGTTCGACCGGCCGCTCCACGGGGCCGCACCTGCACTTCGA
>JBOGZI010000290.1:0-6029 GCA_050697275.1 Solirubrobacterales bacterium
TGCCGCTTGACGAGCGCCCGGAAGACATACCTGGTGCGACCGCGCGTCTGCGTGAACCGGTAGACGCCCTTGAAGCGACCGTGATCGCCCGTTCTCACATTCTTGAAGGTCCGCCATTTCTTCCCGGCGCGGGCCTGGAGCGAGATGGTCCGATTCGCATGACCCGGCCCCGGGATCCGTCCCTTGAAGCGGACCTTCCGCCCGTTTCGCAGGCGCTTGGGCTTTGCCTTGAAGCTGGGCACTGCCCTCGACTGCACCAGGAGGTCCGGACGCTCGAGCACCTGGTTGTTGTGGCGGTAGACGAGGTCGAGCTTTCGCGAGGGCCCAGGCGAGACCTGGATCGCGAAGGTCCCGTCGCTCTTCGTCTTCGCGACCTGGCTCAGCTCGCGCCCGGCCGCAGCACCTCCGGAGACCGCCTCGTACATACAGATGTTCGCTCCGGGCACGGCGCCGGTCGCTGAGGTGACGGTGCCGCGCGCCGTCGCCCCCTCGGTCGACTTCACCTTGACTGAGGGGGCAGGGTTTCCCTTGCCCGCCCTCTCCACTCCAGCGCTGATGCTGGTCGCCTTCAGCCCGCCCGAGGCGAGGCAGGTGTTGTCGACCTCCACCAGGCGCTTCACGCAATCGAAGTTCGGGGATCCGGTCAGCGCGAGGTCATAGACGCAGACCTCGAGCTCGTTCGCCCCGAGCGCCCACCGGCCATCTTCGGTGTTGACGGGCACCAGGAAGGACGCCGGGGGACACGGAACCAGTCGAGTCGCATAGCCGTTCCCGAGCTGGCAGCTCGCCTGCGGCGAGGCGATCTCCGCACCGTTGACCGTCACGCGGGCGGAGCGCACCCCTCCACCCTGATCCGCGGCGTTGATCACCAGCGACTCACTCCCGCGACGCGTTCCCCCGGAGACCAGCGAGCCACCTAGGGCAGTGATGCTCGGCGCCGTGTTGTCGGCGATGTCGAAGTCGAGATGGTTGATCCAGGTGTGCACCGGCGGGCCGAACGGACAGAAGTTGGCGCACTGAATCGCTGCCGTCAGGTAGTCCGCGTTCGCCGGGAACTGCGTCGGGACGAGATACCACTGGTCATTAGCGCTGAACCCCGAGTGCCAATGGGCCGCGACCCCCTCGCCGTAGGACCCAAGCGCGACCGAGGCGCTGTGTCCGTTGGCCGAGTGGAGGTTGTACCAGAAGGAGACCCGCCTGATTTTCGCTCCCGCTGGTGCGAAGAACGACCAGGCGGCATAGGAGGGCACGCTTATCGTCTGGGTGCTTCCGAGCATGAGACCGGCTGGCCCGGCCCCTGCAGGGGTGGCGCAGTCCACGCCTCCGACGTAACCACCACCGATCAACCCATACTGCGCATCCGGAGCCGAGGTGAGGTTGAAATTGACGTCGCACTCGCGCACCTGGTAGATCCCCGCCTCCGCGCTGGGGGCTCCAATCAGAAGCGAGACGGCTACTGCGGCTGCCGCCACAACTGCCGCGATCCACTTACGGCGGCGGGTGCCTGCCCCGTGTGCCCCCTCTGTATTCATTCCTCTCCTTCTGATCGCGTGCGCCGTCTCGCCTGCATAAGAAGCGAGGGGAATCGATCCGCCCCCCGGACGGATGCGGTCATCGCTCGAAGCCAAAGCCGCCTCCGCCGCTTCCTCCGCCACCGGACCCGCCCGAGCCGCCCGAGGGACCACCGAACTCTCCGCCGCCACTCGGCGCCGGCGCGGACCGCTCGAAGCTGATCTCGCGGGTCGCCTGTTGAGTCGGGGTGGGCGGAGCCGGGGTCGTTGGCTCAGCCACCGGCGCCGCAGGCGGGCCAACGGCAGGCTGCACGACCTCGGCGTCCACGGGCTGCTCGAGCGGACGGTCGCTGCGCTCGACCGCCGGCCGCGGCTTCGACTCGCTCACCACATCGGCCGGATCCACCAATCCGGTCGCCACGCAGGTCGCGCTGCCGGCCGCGGTTGCCCCACAGACCGCCAGGACCTTGCCAAGTGCGGCCATCCCGGCTCCGCGTGTGCCGCCGCCCCCGGCGACACGTACCGCGTCCTCACTCGCACCCCGCGCCAAGACCGAGTAACCGGTCTCCTTCACCTTGCCGGCCACGACGCTCACCCGCTCCGCCATCCACTCGTGAGCTCGGCCACCGGTCGAGTAATCCATCGCGGGGCCGGCGGGAAGCAGCTCGGCGACCCGCTGCGAGACTCCACGGAAGGCCCGCAGCTTGGCTCGGCAGGCCGCGCAGCTCTTCAGGTGAAGCTCGACCTCATCCGACCGCCCGTTCCCCCCCTCCCCGTCCGCCAACGCGGAGAGCGCGAGACTCAGCTCCTCGCAGCGGCGGCCCTCCTCGATGTCGGCGAAGACCTCCAGGAATCGCTTCCGACCCTCCGCCATGCACCGATTTATCTTGGTGTAGGTCCAGCCGGTGATCTCGCCGATCTCGGCGTAGGAATAACCCTCGGCCTTCAGGGTCAGCGCGCGGACCTCTTGGGGCTTGAGTGCACTAAGGGCCTCACCGCTACGGGCCACTCGCTCGCGGCTGGCGGCTCGGTCGGTCGGCTCAGGACTATCTGAGGCGAGCGAGTCGAGCGGGTCTTTCTCCTGATCGCGCGGCGGGCGCGGAGCGCTGAGCAGCCGCTCGCGCTGGCGGCGCACGGCCAGCGCCTCGCGCTTGGTGACCGTCTGCATCCACCGGACCAGCCCGTCTCCCTCGATCGCGGGCGCCTTGGTGAGCAGGATCTCGAGCGCCCGCTGGTAGGAGTCCTCGGCATCGTCCGCGCAGATCGAATAGCGCCGGGCCGTGCGCCGGAGGACGGCGTCGTGGGAGCGGATCAGTTCGGTTGCGGCCCGCTTGCGAGCTGCCGCCGCCTCCTCAGCGGGCAGGGGGTCAGGTGAGCCGTCCTTGCGACCGAAAACTCCACCCCTTGAAGCCAAACGCCTCACCGTCCCCACACCCAAGTGAGTCCAAAGGTCCCACTCCTCACCCCGCTGAGGCGCCGGTCGGTTTCGCTATTTGCGGATTACACCGATCTCCGATCTGCGCAATTTGCGGACACGGCGGGGCGAAGGTCATCGGCTCGGGCCCGACCGGCATCGGACACCGGCCGTCACGCCGACCAGCCGTGGCGCGTTGTTCTGATAACGCTTATTCAGATGGCGGCACTTGCGAAGCTGAACACCGGCGAGAGGACCCTCGGGGGCGGCGCGATCGTCCTCTTGGCCTCGCTCTGGCTGCCCTGGTTCGGCACCGCCGAAGAGGAGAGCCCGTTCATTCCGCCCGCCCGGAAGGTGACGATCAACGCCTGGGAGTCGTTTGACCTCTCCGACCTTTTTCTCTGCCTGCTCGGCTTGGCTGCGCTCACGGTCCTGGTCGCCGCGCTGCGGGGCGTGGACATCCCCCGCCCCGGAGCCCCCCTCGTGTTGCTCGGGACGTCGCTCGTGGCGGCCGGGATCATCCTCGCCCGGATCGAGGACCCGCTTCAGAACACCAGCACCCGGATCGGCCTCTGGATCGGTCTGCTGGCGGTGATCGCGATCGCGGTAGGGGCGTGGCTCAGCCTCGACGCGGCCCGCGCGCCCGGGCCGGCCGCCGCCGGCGATTAGGCTGCGTCCGGATCGCCTCTGCGCTCCCGGCTACGGCGGCGCGGGCGTTGTGGTGGTCCCAGTCTGGGGCGCCTTGCCGGTGGTGGTCCCCGTCCCCTGGCCCTGCAGCGCGGTGATCTCCTTGTCGATCGCATCGACGCGCTTCTCGAGCGCCTCGATCCGCAGGGTCAGGTCGTTGAGCGTGGTCGCGGCACCCTGACTGCTCTGGCTCGCGGCTTCGGCCGACTGCCGGATCCCTCCCAGCTCCTCGCGCAGCCCGCTCACCTCGTCGCTCAGCGACTGGGCCTCCTCGCTTGTCGCCGTGTCCTGAGTTCCCTGCAGGGCGATCACCAGGGCGACGAGCGCGACGGCGAGCGCCGCGATCACGGCGGCGGCCGACCCGAGCGTCTTCAGGTCAGCGGCGATCGTCCGCTTGTCACCGTCTGCCGCCACCTGATCCCAGCGCGGCTGTCTCAGCGGTGGTGGGTGGGGTTGTGCAGGCGCCGGGTCGATGGCGTTCCGCCTTGCGCGCCGTGGCGCCGGGTGCCGGCGGTACCGCCGATCTCCCGTGGCTTCGAGCTGGGCGTCTCCGGCGGTCGCTTGGGGACTCGCCCGGTCGGGGTGGGCTCGGGGCGGAGCAGCCGGACCTGCTCGACTTCGTCCGCGTCCTCCGGCACCCGGTCCGCGAGCACGCCCCGGTTGCGCAGCCTCCCCGTGAGTCGTGACCACAACCCCATGCCGGCCATCCTATCTCGGGTGCAGCCGGCCCTCGCAGGTTCTCCTAGGATTGGGCGTCACGTTTTGGGGCACTCGCGCGTTGTTCGCGTACAGCCCCGCAGGGGTTGGGAGGTATGGCCAAAACCGGAGCGACAAGCGCCTCGAAGCTGCCGCCGAAGGCGCGGCGGCGCGCCGAGCGGCTCACTGAGCTCTACGAGCGCGAGGCCTACCGGATCTACAACCTGGCGCTCCGAATCACCTGCGACCGGCCGGCTGCCGAGCGCGCGACCGAGAGCGCCTTCCTCCGCCACGTCGCCTCCAACCCCACCGGATCCGAGGATGAGCAGGGCGGCCTCCTTCCCGAGACGGTGAGCGCCGCGCTGACCGAGGCTCCCCGCCACCCGGCCAAGGCCGACGCTGAGGAGCCACTCATCGGGGCCACAGTCGCTCTCTCTCCCTCGCAGCGCGCAATCATCGCGCTGATCAGTCTCGACCAGGCCAGCCCGGAGGCGATCGCGGCCGCCACCGGGACCTCTCCCGAAGCGGCCAATACGGTTATGGCCTCGGCTCGGGAGAGGCTCGCGGCCGAGCTCGGAGTGGGAGTAGAGGACGTCGACGAGCGGCTTGCCGGGTGGCTGTGGGCGGAGCCGCCCAGGCCGATCTGGGAGGGCCTCTATCCGAAGGCGCACCGGCTGCTCGCCGAGCGCGAGACGGCGACCGAGCCTTCCGAGGAGCCCGGGCGCTCAGGCTCGGCTCTCGCCACGAGGCTGTTCGACCGGTCGCCCGGCATCCGGGGCCGGCTCGGCGGCGGGCTCTCGCGGCGCGGCGGGGTGTGGGCCTTCAGGGCGGCGGTGCTCGCGATCATCCTCGTGCCCGCCGCGGTTGTGGCACTCACCCGCAGCGGCGACCAGGGCAACGATAACGTCGCGCTCAGCGCCGCGGGCGGGCCGGGTCAGAGCGCGGCGACGGGCGGCGAGCCGACTGAAACCGAGGGCGGCACCACCTACGACGCTCTCAGCCCCAAGGAGCTCGACCAGCTGCGGCTGAAGGAGCTCGATGACCTGCGCCGCTTCAGCCAGCAGCAGGCGGACCAGTCGCTGAGCGCGGGCGAGCGCTCCGACGCCGAGGCGCGCGCGGAGCGGCTGCTGGCCATGGCGCGCGAGCGGCTGGCGGAGGCCGACCGCCGCGAGCAGGCGGTCGCCGAGCGCGAGAAGAAGGCGAAGGCGCCGGCGGCCACCACGCCCGCCGAGCCTGCCCCGGCGCCGACCGGCGGCAAGAAGCGCAAGAAGAAGAAGCGCGAGACGACCACCACTCCGCAGGAGGGCACCTCCGTCTCGGACTGCCTCTTCAACCCGCAGTCGGGCACCTATATCTGCCCCGAGTAGCTCCTCGGCGCGAGGCGCGCCTGGGCCTCGCGCTCAGCGCTGTCGGCGGCGGAGACGGGCCCCGCCGAAGGGCAGCTCGTCGATGTAATAGATGATGGCGGCGACAATGAGAGCGACAGCCACGCCCAGGTAGGACTCCGGCGGCTCCAGCCCGAGCCGCCCGGTGGCCGCGCTTATGACCACCAGTTGGGGGCGCGCAAAATGCCCCATCTCAGTGTCATCCAGATCAAGGGCCTCAACCGTGCCGCCGCGATCGAGCCCACGCAGGCGCCGGCAGCTCAGGCTCGCGGCGCCGCGGGGTCGGGCGGGCGGTGCGCACGCCGAGAGCGAGGATCAGGGCGGCGAGGCCGAGGC
>JBOGZI010000291.1:0-15699 GCA_050697275.1 Solirubrobacterales bacterium
GAACTCGGGACTTCCGGGGGAACTGGGGTCACCTCGCCGTGCCTGAGAGGGGTCGCCGGAGCCCCCGGAACCTCGCTTGTAGCCGATCATAATCCGCGTGTCGGGGGTTCAAATCCCTCCCCCGGCATCGAATTCCCCTGGAAATCCCGTTGTTTTGCTCCCTCACCGGAGGCATCGACACGAAATGTGTCCCGAATGTGTCCCGAAAATCCGGGCGCCCTGTCCTCGGTGAGACGGTGTTCACCGGCAACGACCACCTCCGCAATGTTCACCGCCATTGCAACACCACCGATGAGCGCAGCTCCAGCGGGCCTAGGCGGAGGTCCTTCGGCTCACCGCTATCGGCGACGTTGCCCGCCGCCTCGCTCCGCTCGCCCTACGGGCTCGCTACTCGGTGGTGGCCCAACCTCAATCGGATTGGGTGCGCTCTTGAGGCCGACGAAATCAAATTAGGCCGGCTCAGTGGAACCCAGTGAGCCGCCTTATAGTCGTGGATACTCCGGAAGCGTGAAGTGCCCGGACTGCGGGAACAAGGCGCGGCCAGGCTCCTACGACGCCCGCTTCGAGGAGGTGGGGGTTCTGGGCCGCGCTCCGGTCTGGCGGTGCTGCGAGTGCGGCACGCACCTCGTCCACGGACTGTTCACCCGAAGCCGCCGCGTCGCGGACTGCATGCTTCGAGCGGATCCCGAGGGGTTCGCCTCGATGGCCAAGACGGGAACGATCGGCCTCGACCTGGACAGGCTGCGTGAGAGGCTGCCCGGGGTAAGCGACGAGCAACTTGAGCGGATCGAGGGCCTGTTCGCCCCAGTCGCCGACGAGGAGGAACGCGCGGCGGTCGCGCGCATGGTCGCGGAGGAGCGGCAGCGACGTAGCTAACGCTCGCCGGGAGACCCGTACCAATTCCGAGGGGGAGAAACCGAGGGCGTCGGCGATCTGGCAATTAGGGGCGGCCCCCCGCCGCGGTGTCAACCAACCAAGACCCGGCCAGCACGGCGGGTAAGCCGAGACAACATCCGGGTTCCGCTCCCGGAAGGCCGTGGCCGGAGTCGCCCCGCGATTCTGCGGTGGTCAGATAGCCGTTCTCGGGCGCCCTGGTGGGCGCATTCGGGATTGGCACCCATACGTGGCCGGTTCGATTCCGGTGCGCTCCATTGCGGTGGACCGCGGGGCACTGGTATCCCGCCTAACGGCGACGACTATGCCGCCGAACCTTGGACCGGCCCCGTGGTGGGTCGTCTGGTTTCCTACATCGGGTGAACTTCGATGCCTCAGCGCTGAGGAGAACGAGTGATTCCGCTGATGTCTTTCCCTGGCGAGCCGACGATGTGACGCTGATTTCGGTTTCAGCCGAGGGCGTCGTCACCCAGGCTCAAAGGATCCAGGAGAAGCGAGAGATGCTGGACAGCGCGGACCCCGACGACTGCCTGCTTGCCGCCTGGCCGGGCCAATATCGCCAGGACATCTTTGTAGTTGACGATCGGCAGGCCGCTTTGGTCGGTCTCGATCCGCCACGCAGTCAAGGGCAGTCGACTACGTGAGCACGTCAAGTGGCACCAGGGCACTGCTCTCCGATGTCCTCCGGCCGGGACTCAAAGTCGTGTTCTGCGGAACTGCTCTGGGCACAAAGTCCGCGCAGCGTCGCGCCTACTACGCGGGACCGGGCAACTCGTTCTGGAGGACGCTCCACGAGGTCGGGTTGACGCCTCGCCAGCTGGTGCCGAGCGAGTATCGCGCACTCCTCGAGAATGGAATCGGTCTCACGGACCTGTGCAAGACCCGCTCAGGCTCGGACGATGACGTCGGTACCGAGGGGTTCGATGTGCCGCGACTCATCGCCGAGATCGAGGCGAACTCGCCTCCGTGGATCGCCTTCAACGGCAAGAACGCGGCACGCGGGGCGCTCGGCCGGGCGGTCGACTACGGCATCCAGAAGGAGCGGCTCGGAGGCGCGCGGGCATTCGTCCTTCCCTCAACCTCGGGCGCGGCCCGTCGCTACTGGGACCCTGGGAAGTGGCGTGAGCTGGCCGACCTCCTGACCGCTCGCGCTAGCCGACCTGCATGACCAGAAGCTGCGCCGACGTGGGCAGCTCTTGGAGCTCCGGTTCATCGAACCCCTCATCGGGTTCGGTCCGAAGGCCGATCGTGCCGCGGGTATTCGGCGGGAACGCTGGGATCTCGGCTCTAATGCCGCCACCGACGATGGTCGCCGGGATCAGCTCGAGCAGCTCGCCAGTCTCATCCCGGATTTCCAGCCATGCCCGACGAGGCATTGCTGCGGAACGGTCCACGAGGGGATTGTCTCCGATTCCACTCAGTTGGCGCCAGTGCAGGTGTCGGACTGATACCGGGTCACTGGGGACCCAAGAACCTCTCGCCGTTGAAGTGGATCAGGTGGGAGGGGTTGTCGGCACACCACGCATCCGTCTCCCAGGCAATCTCCGCCAGGTAGGACCGCATCACCTCTCGATCCGGAAAACAGGAGACGAAAACCAGGCCCGGTTTGGCGCCCGCGAAGAGCTTCTTCAGCTCACCGTGGCGCTTGGCGTCAACCGGACCGTGGGTTGATGCCGCCTCCATCAGCACGAGCCAGTCCCTTTTCGGCAGATACACGATGAGGTCGGGGAGCTTCCCGTGCTTGTCGAGAGCGACACCGTGCTTCGCGAGTTGATCCATCTCCGCGATCGGGTCGTCCTTGCCGGCGTCACCCACGTAGAGCACGACTCCTCCTGGGGTGAATCGCGGGCAGAAGTCTTCGACCATCTTCTTCAGGAGCAGGTTCTGCCCTCCCGGTGTGAGCTTCATCTTGGTGCCATCCGGCAACCGGACGGGCACCTGCTTCATCCTCCGCGCCTTCGCGTATTGGCTCTTGAGTCCCGGAAGAGCCTTCAGGTACTGGCGAAGATTGCGCTGCCAGGTCTGGCTTCCGTAGCTGCGGAGTGTTCTCAGCCCGACGTCATCGACCTGGTAGCGGTTATGCGGTGAGTTTGTAGGTCGTTTCGGATCGTCCGGATTCAGAACCGCCAGTCCCGCGTCGACGAACTGGTGCAGCGTCTGCCTGCGGATCGTTTCCCGGGTGTTCGGCTTGTAGGCCTTTCCGTAGTGCTTGGCGATCCAGTCCATGAGCTCCGTCGTGCCGAGTAGCTGAGCCTTCGCCTTCGACCACGAGCTGCTCGGCTTGAGGTCGAGTAGAGCTAGGAGGACGAGCGCGGAGCGCTCGTTGGTTCGCACCTTGTCGAATTCCAGCTGTTCGAGGGCGTCGCGGGCCCGATTGACCTGAGCCTGCTGCCTTCGATTCACGCAGCCCTCGGAAGCGAGTGGATCGAACCCGTGCCGCCGCTGATCCCGCCAATGACCGCCTCGACCAACCCGTCGATGTGAGCCTGCTCGAAACGAGGCTCCGCTTGGAACCGTTCCCCTAGTTCCCGAAGCTGCGCAAGGGACGGATACCTGAGGTTGCGCAGATCTGTCGCGTTGATCTGGGTGTGACCGTTGAAGAGTCGTACGTAGTCGTCGATGAGCGTTGAGTTGAGGAAGACGGATACGCCCTGCGCAATCTCAATCGCGAGCCCGCGTCCGTCTTGGTGAAACACGTTGAGGTGGTTCTCGAACGCGATGCCGGAGCCGGGGACCATCTCCGGAGTACATACCCCAGCGGACACCCGCCGTCGTTCCTCCTTAGATGTGAACCGCTTAACGATCACGTATGGCTCGTTGGGCTGGATCAGCCGCTCTGTGTCCTCAGTTGCCGCCAGAGCATTCGGCTTCCGTCCATCGGGCTCTGCTGGCCAGCGCACCGATCCCTCTCGTAGGTGGAGTGGATAGATCAGGGGGACGGCATCGCTACCCGGTTCCGCTCGCAGCGATTCGCGCGACCGAAAGTCGACCACCCGCCCGGTCGAGACGGAGAGCCCAAGCTCGCCGAGTGACGCCGGGAGCTCGACCATCCACTCCGCGAGCTCTGTGTGGTCGTCGTCGGTTGGGATGCGCAGGAACTGATGGCGGTCATCAGGCGAAACCACCTCCGAGTAGGGCACGGTTCGCGCGATCGGATCGTCATCAGGACCTCGGCTCGAGGAAACAACTACGTCTCCCTGGTCCGCCCCACGGACGGCGGAGAAGATGAGGTTCTCCTGAAGAACATTCGAGTCAGCAAAGACGAGGTCGCGTGCTTCGAACAGATGAATCCGCGTGAGCCGCGCTGCTTCGAAGAAGAAGTGCCTGAAGGGCTCGTGGTACAGGCCGTTGGCGAAAGAGCGGGGGGTGATCGCGGCTAGTGCTCCGCCATCGCGAAGATGCAGAGCCGCCATCGCCAAGAATGCCGTGTAGAGGTTCGCGACCCGGACGCCCAGTTGCTCTAGGGCCTGGCGTTCAGCCGATCGCGTTCCCAACTTGCGATACGGCGGGTTGAGAATTGCGATGTCGAAACTTCCGAGCGCCAACCCCGATTGCGCGGCCTCCAAGCTGCCGCCCGAGAGATAGTCGTCTTCACGGATCTCCCACTCCACCTGCGCGTCTCTTGAGGCGGCCCATTCGGTCACTTCCGCGAGTGTCGCCTCCAAATGAGGCGTCAGCGCTGGATCAATCTCGCACGCGACCAAATCGATCTTCTGGACCCGGTCACGTGAAACCAGCCGCTCGACCGCAGCGGCAGCCAGCGACCCGACGCCGGCGCCGGGATCGAGGAGGCGGATCGAGGCGCCCGCGGGAAGCTCCGGCACGCTGTTCGCGATGAAGTGCGCCACGCCGGCCGGCGTGAAGACCTGCCCGAGCGGTGCTCGACTGCCGTGTTCGATCTCCCCGGCCACCCGGAGCCGACGCTCCTCAACTCGCCCCATCAGATCGGAGGGTGCCTCCTGAGTCATTGCGCAAGAACCTGGCACTTGCGTCGGTCGGCACGGCTCCACAACGGCCCGACTTGGGGACAACGCAGCCACCCGATCATCTTAAGTTGCTGATTCGTGGCAGAGACGTAGCTCTCTCGGAGCGCGGCGAAGCTCCGGGCGCATGTGTCAGGAGACAGGCGCGAGGTCCACCCCGCCGCTGGGAGAACCCGATGGCCGTTGACAATTCGGCGACCGTCAGGTTCTGACGGCTCCGGACGCGACGGCCGACCGAGCCGGTGGCTGATCAAGAACAGCGCCGGTTCCTCCACCCACGTAACTCAACCCCGGCGGCAGGGCGACGTGAGCATGATGGGGATCGAAACTGATTGCAGGGGTCTCCGTGGCGGAAACCGCCGGAGCACCAGCGACAACGACCAGGACCAGCAAAGTTGCTCCTGCGTTCTGAATCGTCGCCACGAAGGCGACCCGAACTGGCGTCCTCTCCGAAGGCACGTATCGAGTATCGGACCACCACCGGGTACGTCCCAGCCCCCAGCCGTCGATCGCGGTCACTCAGCCCTTGTGTCGCCAGTGGCGATAGCCGCGAATGGGGCGGCCGGACAAGCCTGCGGGGTTCGCCTCCCCCTGGGTCCGGGGTTGTTGGCGGGCCAGAAATGGGCTCGATGGCAGTTCGGCGACGGCACGCCTCGACGCAGCGCACCGACCTCACCGGCCTCGTCAATCCGGACGCCGCAGGCCGTGCATCGCGCCGTCGGGCTCACTGGTCTTCACATTGGGCTTCGTAGTCTGGGGCATCCTTTGCCCAGGGCTGGCTGCAAACCAGCTCGCGGTAATCATCGGGGTTTGAGGAGACCTTGCCGCTTTCGTCGAGCGGGGCGCCCTGAGCGTCATAGCCGCCCGGCGGCCCCTGGGCCTCCGAGGATGAGGATTGGCCGCAACCGCTACTGCCGACCACGAGCAGAAGCAGTAAGCAAAGCAGTCCGATCCGCAGCCGTCTCATGTGTCGTTGATCGGACAGGACGGCTCGTCACTTGAACTGCGTGGCGTCGAGCACGATCACAAACTTTGCGTCGAACTTTGCGTCGAACTCGCCGACTTCGGACCGAACTGAGAGCACCTCATCGTGCCTGAACACCCCCTACTCGGGCTCAGGTCCCCCCCCTTCCGGCCCATCATAATCCGCGTGTCGGGGGTTCAAATCCCTCCCCCGGCATCGATTCGAGGGCGTTCGATCAGGCCCGGTCGGCGACCGCTTCGACGCCTTCCTCGCTGGCGCAGTGCGCGCAGCAGAAGAAGGAGCCGTTCGCCTCGACCCCGTGGCCGATGATCTTGCAGTCGCAGTGGGCACAGCTGGGCGCGAGCGCGTGGATCGCGCACTCGAACGAATCGAAGGTGTGGCGCTCGCCGTTCCGGCTGACCTCGAACGCCTTGTCGTAGTCGTTTCCGCAGACCTCGCAAACCGCCATATCCCGAGTCTTTCCCAGCTCCCGCTCCCCAAACCTGGCGGAGCCCTTCGTGTCCGGAAGCGCGCGGCCGGTCGCGAGGGCGGCAAGAAGTCGTCCTGAGCTACCGTGCCGCGTCGATGAGCACCGCGGTACCGGGTTCGCGCTGGGGACGCCGTCTGACGGCGGTCGCCGCGGCGTCCGCGATCGGGATCGCCGGGGTCAGCTGCGGCGAGAAGGACGAGCCGGAGCTGACCACGCCGTCGGTCAGCGTGCCGACGACGCCCACGGCTCCGGCGACGCCGACCACGACCGTGCCCGGAACTCCGACCCAGCCGGCTCCCTAGCCCGCCCTACTCGCCCTGGCGGCGCAGCCAGTCGGCGAAGGCGCGGGCCTGCTCGCTCGGCTCGCCGAGCTGAGGAGCGGGCTCGACGCCCCTGCCCCCCTCGACCGCCGCGCCCTGGCCGGCCCGCCCGCTGGCCGGAGCGTCGGTGGGATCGGAGTCCTCGGAGTCGACCGCGGCGAAGACCCCGACCGCGAGGGCGAGCCCGACCAGGAGCGCGACCGCGAGGGTGATGCGGCTCCTGAGGTCGGGAAAGCGCCGGCGGGCGTGGCCGCGAGGCGAAGCTGCCGCGGTGCGGGGAAGCCGCTCCGTGACCTCCGGGGCCGCACCCCGGCGCCTGGTCAGCCTGGACAGCGGCCGGGTCGGCGCCGCCGCTCCGTTCACCTCGGCGAGGGCTTCGCCGAGCTCGGTGGCGTCACGGAACCGCTCGCGCGGATCCTCCCGCAGGCACCGCTCGACGATCTCCGTCAGCGCGGCGGGGCGGTTGGCCGGAAGGATCTCATCCGCGACCACGCCGCAGGCGTAGACGTCGGTGGCCGGGCTGAGCTTCCCGTCGGCGAGCTGCTCGGGCGCCATGTAGCGGTCGGTGCCGACGACCAGCCCGGTCTTGGTCAGCCGGGTGTCCTCCACGGCGCGGGCGATGCCGAAGTCGACGATCTTGAGGCAGCCGTCCTCGTCGCGCAGCAGCAGGTTCTGGGGCTTCACGTCGCGGTGGACGAGGCCCCGGTCATGGGCGTGCCCGAGCCCCTCGCAGAGCTGCTGCAGGACCGGTAGGGCCTCGCGCGTGGGCAGCGCGCGACGGCGGCGCTCCAGCCGGTCGGTCAGCGTCCCGCCGTCGACGTGCTCCATGACGATGAAAGGACGATCCCCCTCCTCCCCCACGTCGAAGACCTGGACCACGTTGGGGTGATCCAGCTTCGCCGCGAGCCGCGCCTCGCGCTTGAACCGTTTGCGCACGTCGTCGTCGCCCGCGAGGTTGTCGGCGAGCAGCTTCAGCGCCACGGTCCTTCCCAGCTCCCGATCCCGCGCCCTGAACACGGTCGCCATGCCGCCGTGTCCGAGCCGGCGTTCGAGCTCGTATCTGCCCGCCACCTGCTCGGGGGTCATTCGAGGCCTCCCCCGCCGCCGTGCTTCTCCAACCCGGGCGGGAGATCGCCGCCCCGGCCGGGCGAGCCCGGGCCGGACGAGTCATCGTCGCCGCCGCCCCCGTCGCCCTTTTCGTCCTCCTCGTCCTCCTCGTCCTTACCCTCATCCTTGGGCTTCGGCGGCTTCTCCTCCTCGACCGGCTCGGGGTCACAGTTGACCGCGTTGACCAGCTCCGCCGCGGCGCCCTCGGCCTCGGCGCGCAGCTGCTCCGGCATCTCGGCCCTCTCGACCTCCCTGGCGAGATCGTCCGCGTCCTCGGCGGCGCCGCAGATGTCGCCGGAGTCGAGGGAGTCAGCCACCGCATCGCTGCGCTCGGCGAGCCGCTCCGCCACGGCAGGTTCGAGCCCCGCGGCGTCGGAGGGCGCGTCGTCGCCGGAGCCGCATCCCGTCGCGGCAATCGCGATCGCGATCCCGATCGACAGGCCCGCTCCCCGCAGTTTTGCGTTGCCCGCTGCCATCGCGGTCCTCGCCGGGGCCATACCCACCCCACCCTGGCAGGAAACCGTGGCCGCCGCGCCAGGTGGACCGCGATCCGCCGACTCAGCGGCCCCCGCGGACAACGGCGTACCAGTAGCTCTCGAAGAACGGCCCCGCCTTCTGGTTGGGCTGTACGTCGATCGCGTGCCCCCCGGCGGAATCGAGAAACCGGAGGACCTCCTGTTTGGGGATGGTGTGCATTTCCATCGCACGGCGGCGCAGCCACCGTATGACCAGGGTCGCTTGGCGGACGGGCGCGCGGCGCAGGCTGCGAGTCCTGTGACGCACCCTCGCCGCGGTTCCGCCCCGGGGGCCAGCCGGAATCTGGACGAGGATCAGGCCGCTGTCCGAGGTAACCCGCAGGAACTCGGCCAGATATCGCTTCACCAGCTCGGGTCGCATGTGCTGGAGCGTGATGCTCGAGTAGACGAAGTCGAAGGAACCCGACTCGAAGCGGCGCAGATCCGGACCGGTGTTCAGCAGGAAGTCGCAGTTCCCGCATGAGCCGTTCAGACTCCTCGCGCCCGCGATCATCGGGGCGGCGATGTCAACTCCGACGACCCGCTTGAAATGCCGGGCGAGGGGGCGGGTGACCCTGCCCAGCCCGCAGCCGAAGTCGAGTGCGAGATCACGACCGCTGGGCCGATCGAGGCTCTCGACGTAGGTCATCATCTGGTCGATCTCTCGGGCGCCCGTCGAGAAGAACTCGTCCTCGCCCCAATCATCGCGCGAGCTCAGCACCGCAGACATCGGGTTCTCCCTAGCCAGGCGTTCCCACGTACAGCGCAACCGGCGCAGGTGCCTGGGCCTGGTCTCGGTGCCCTGTGACGACATACCGGTCATCCCGCCCTGCCGCCTGGATCAGTCACCCGGCGAGCTGCCGCCGCGAGATGGTGAACACCTCCACCACGTCCGAGAACGCAAATCCCGGCTGCGGCCCTCCCTCGAGCGCGAAGACCCGCCGACCCTCCGCGGCGACGCCGAGCCCGTGGCGGGGGGTGAGCATCCCCGGTAGGCGGCGCCAACGCTCGCTGGACGGCTGATAGAGCTCGACCGGCCGGATCGTCTTCCCGCCCTCGGTGAGCTGCTCTCCCCCGACGGCGACGACGCGTCCCTTCACCGACGCCGCGCCGAAGCCGCTCCGCGCCACCCGTAGACCGGGCAGCCGCGACCAGCGACCGCGACGGGTGTCAAGCTCCTCGACCACGTCGAGGTTGCGGCCCGCGGCTCGCCCTCCGAGGACGACCACGCCCCGGCCGAGCACGGCGCTCGCCAGGTGCTCCCGGGCCACCCGCATCCTGGGGCCCGACCGCCAGCTGCCGCTGGCGGAGTCGAAGACCTGGACCAGCCTCAGGGGCGAGCCGGCGGCGGCGCCGCCGATCGCGTAGAGCGAGTCCCCGACGGGGGCCAGGGTTGCGGCGGCCCGAGGCACCCCGGATTCGGCGAGCCGCGTCCAGCTGTCGCTCGCCGGGTCATAGCGCTGCAGGGCGTCGGTCTCTCCGGCGAGGCCGCCGCCGGCCGTGTAGCCGCCGAAGACGTAGAGCATGCCCCCCTGGGCGGCGACCGCGGGGTGGTTGACGGCGACCGGCAGCGGCGCGACCCGCGACCAGGTGCCCGTCGCGATGTCGTAGCGGACGGCCTGGTCGGTCGTGGCGCCACCGGGCGGCAGGAAGCCCCCGACCACATAGATGTGCCGGCCGATCCGGGCCGCCCCGACCTCCGTCCTGGTGAGCGGGCTCGGCTCGAGGGCGGCCCAGCGGCCGGGCTTGCCTCCCGGTCCCCCGTTGGCCGACTCGCCGCCGCCGAGCAGCACGATCGCCGCGACGCCCGCCGCCGTCACCAGGCCGGCGAGCGCGACTCGCGGGCGGCGAAGACGACTCACGTCGCCGGCCCCGCCCCCGCCGGCCTCTGCTCGAACCCGCTGCAGCTGGTGACCGGGAGCCGCGGGTAGCGTGGAAAGCTCGGGTCGGTCCTGGAGAGCAGACAGAGCGAGAAGGTGGATCCGCGCGTGTTGCGCACCAGTTGCTGGTGCCGGCAGCGATCGCAGAGTCCGGCAGCCGGCTCGCTCACCGCCCGCCGACGTCCTCGGCGGCCTCCTCGGCCTCCTCGACCGCCTCCTCCGCCTCCCCGGCCGCGGCCTTCGCCTCGAGCGCGGCCGCCTCGGCCCGTCTCGCGGCGCCCTCGGCGATCTCCTCCTCGCCGAAGAGCGCCCGCTTGAGGCGCTCGCCGACGTACTCCCCGCCGCGCTGCGCCCTCTCGATCGGCTCGGTGAGCTTCACCACCCGGGTGAGCAGGTCGTTCATCCGCTCGGCTTGGACCAGGGCCTCGTCCGCCTGGCGGCGCATCAGCTCCAGCTGCTCGCGGGAGATCTCCATCAGCTCGTTCGCCTCGCGGATGCTGCGATCCAGGTTGCGGGGCAGATCGAGCAGCGCGACCGCCGCGGAGATCGGCCGGGTGATCAGTTCCCGGATCACGTGCCCAGCCTAGCGGCCGCCAGCCGCTCCATATGGAGCGGCTGCTCGCAGCCGCGACCGGTGCTTGCGACTGATGGCGACGCCGGGCAGGGGCCACTACTTCACTTTGTATAGTGAGCGGGTGCGCACCTTCCGCCGCCTTCTCGGCTTCCTTCGCCCCTACCGCCGCCCCCTGCTCGCCTCGCTCGCCCTCGCCTGGCTGGCGATGGGCATGACCGTGCTGATTCCGCTGCTGGTGGGAGGCGCGGTGGACGCGATCGACGACCAGGAGCGCGACCGGATCCTGCCGCTGGTCCTGGCGCTGCTCGGCGCCGGTCTGCTGCGCCTCGGGCTCACCGTCGGTCGGCGGCTGATCGCGGGCAAGATCTCGCTCGCGGTCGAGTACGACCTGCGCCAGCGCTTCTACGAGCACCTGCAGCGGCTCGAGCTCGGCTTCTTCGACTCCCAGCAGACCGGCCAGCTGATGTCCCGAGCCACCGTCGACCTGCAGTCGATCCGCTTCTTCCTCGGCTACGGGCTGATCTGGGTCTCGCAGAGCGCGCTGACGATCCTCTTCGCCGCGAGCGTGATGTTCGTCCTCGATCCCCTGCTCGCCGTCCTGGCGCTGGCGCCGGTGCCCTTCATCGTCGCCACCGCGACGCGCTACAGCCGGCGCAACCGGCCCGCCGAGCAGGAAGTCCAGCAGCGGGTGGGCGAGCTGACCGCTGGCGCCGAGGAGAGCGTCTCGGGAATCCGGATCGTCAAGGCGTTCGCGCGGGAGCGGCACATGCTGGGGCGCTTCCGCCGATCCGTGGACCGGGTCTTCGAGCAGAGCATGTACACGACCCGCCTGCAGGCCTTCTACACGCCGCTGATGGGCTTCCTGCCCAACATCGGGCTGGCGGTCGTGCTGCTGGTCGGCGGCCGGCAGGTGATCAACGGGAACATGACCCCCGGCGAGCTCACCGCCTTCTACACCTACCTGGTGCTGCTCTCCGGCCCCATCCGCTGGCTGGGGATGTCGCTGAGCATGGCCCAGCGGGCCGTCGCCTCCGGCAACCGCATGTTCGAGATCCTCGATCGCGAACCGGCGATGAAGAGCCCGCCCGCAGCGCCGCCCCTCCCCGATGGGGGCGGCAACGTCTCGCTGCAGCGCGTGACCCTCCGCTACGACGGCGCGGAGCCGGCCCTGAGCGGGGTCGATCTCGAGGTGCGTCCGGGGCGGACGGTCGCGCTGGTCGGGCCGACGGCGTCGGGCAAGACCAGCCTGGTGGGCCTGCTCGCACGGCTCTACGACCCGAGCGAGGGCCGGGTGATGATCGACGGCGCCGACATCCGCAGCGTCGAACTCGCCTCGCTCCGCTCCGAGATCGCCTTCGTCGCCGACGACAGCTTCCTCTTCTCGGACACGGTCGCCGGCAACATCGCCTACGCGCGGCCTGATGTCAGCCCGGAGCAGATCGAGGCGGCCGCCCGGCGGGCTCAGGCGCACGAGTTCGTCACCGCGCTGGCCGAGGGCTACGACACGGTCGTCGGCGAGCGCGGCCTGACCCTCTCGGGCGGCCAGCGCCAGCGGATCGCGATCGCCAGGGCGCTGCTCGCCGAGCCGCGCATCCTGATCCTCGACGACGCCACCTCCTCGGTCGATGCCCGCACCGAGGCGGAGATCAAGAACGGCCTGCGCGAGGCGATGGCGGGCCGGACGACCTTCATCGTCGCCCACCGGCTCTCGACCATCTCGCTCGCCGACGAGATCGTCGTCCTCGACCGGGGACGGATCGTCGATCGCGGCACCCACGAGGAGCTGCTCGAGCGCTGCCCGCTGTACGAGGAGATCGCCGAGAAGGGCCTCGAGGACTCGGTCTACCTGCAGCGGGATCTCGAGGAGCGCGAGGAGCTCGCGCGGCTGTGAGCGGGAAGCGGCGCAGGGGCCGCGATGGCGAGCCGCGGGTGGACGAGAACGGCGATCCGCGCGAGCGGGTGCTCGACGAGGCGATCGAGGCGGAGGAGCGCGAGGAGGGAACCTACGAGCACCAGGACAACCGGCTGCGTGCCGTTCTGCTCCTGTTCGCCTCGCTGTGGCGGCTGATCCGCGGGGAGGACCAGCGGGGCCGCAAGGTGCGCTGGCTGCTCAGCCTGCTGCGGCCCTACCGGCGCCAGGTCGCCGGGATGTTCGTCGCGCTTCTGTTCGCGACCGGGGCCACCCTGGCTCCCCCCTACCTCGCCGGCAAGGCGATCTCCGACGGCGTCCTGGCAAACGACCTCGGCACGCTCAACCTGATCGTCGGCGTCTTCATCGGCGCCGCCCTGATCTACTGGGCGGCCAGCTACGCCCAGACCTACCTGGTGGGCTGGGTCGGGCAGCGGGCGCTTCAGGACCTCCGGGTGCGCATCTTCACCCACCTGCAGAAGATGTCGATCGGCTTCTTCACCCGGAACCGTCCCGGGGTCCTGATCTCGCGGATCACCAACGACGTCGACGCCCTCGATCAGCTGATCAGCACAGGGGTGGTGACCCTGTTCTCGAGCACCCTGACGCTGATCGGCGTGATCGTGATCATGCTCGCCCTGGACGTCGGGCTGGCGCTGGTC
Organism: Solirubrobacterales bacterium; assembly: GCA_050697275.1. GTDB lineage: Bacteria > Actinomycetota > Thermoleophilia > Solirubrobacterales > 70-9 > JBOGZI01. Next base: position 13,299 of record JBOGZI010000291.1, read on the forward strand.
GTATTCATCACCTTCCCGCTGCTGGCGATCGCCAGCGTCGTCTTCCGGATCGTGGCGGCGAGCGCCTATCGGATCACCCGCGAGCGGATCGCGGAGGTGACCGCCTACCTGCAGGAGAGCCTCAGCGGGATCCGGGTGGTGCGGAGCTTCGCCCAGGAGCGGCGCCACGTCGACCGGATGGGCGAGCTCAACGAGCTCAACCGCCAGGCCAACATGAAGACCGTTTACCTGAACGCCTCCTACTTCCCGGCGGTGGAGCTGCTCTCGGCGATCGGGACGGCGGTGATCCTGCTCTACGGCGGCATCAACGCGCTCGACCTCGCCGACCCGAGCGCCCGGGACCAGCAGATCGGGGTTGTGGTCGCCTTCGTCGGCTACCTGGCGACCTTCTTCGATCCGATTCAGCAGCTCTCCAACCTCTACACGACCTACCAGCAGGGGATGGCGGCGCTGGACAAGATCTTCGACCTGCTCGACACCGAGCCCGACTTGGTGGACAAGCCGGGGGCGATCGACCCGCGCCCACTGCGCGGAGAGATCGAGCTCGACGGGGTCTGGTTCTCCTACGGGCTCGACCGGGCGGCCGGGGTGAGGCGCTCCTCCGGCGAGAGGGAGAAGGCCCCCGACTCCGGCGACTGGGCGCTGCGGGACGTCTCGATCCACGTCCCGGCCGGGCAGACCCTGGCGCTGGTCGGCGAGACCGGGGCCGGCAAGTCGACCTTCGCAAAGCTGGTCTCGCGCTTCTACGACCCGCAGCGCGGCAGGGTGCGGGTGGACGGGCACGACCTGCGCGACCTGCGCGCGTCCTGCCTGCGCAGCCAGCTCGGGATCGTGCCCCAGGAAGGGTTCCTCTTCTCGGGGACGGTGCGGGAGAACATCTGCTTCGGGCGGCCCGACGCCACCGAGGCGGAGGTGGAAGCGGCGGCGGAGGCGATCGGCGCCGGCGACTTCATCCGCCGCCTACCCGAGGGCTACGAGACGGAGGTCGGCGAGCGCGGCGTGGCGCTCTCCGCGGGCCAGCGGCAGCTGATCGCCTTCGCGCGGGCGCTGCTGGCCGAGCCGCGCATCCTGATCCTCGACGAGGCGACCTCGAACATCGACGTGCGCACCGAGCGGACGATCGAGGCTGGCCTGGAGCGCCTGCTGGCGGACCGGACCGCGATCGTGATCGCCCACCGGCTCTCGACGATTCGCGGGGCGGACCGGATCGCGGTGCTGGAGCAGGGGGGCATCGTCGAGAGCGGCACCCACGACGAGCTGATCGAGGCCGGGGGCCGCTACGCGCAGCTGTACGGCAGCTGGGCGGAGCTGGCGGCTGCCTAGCCCGGTCCGACGCCGCCGGCGCCGGTGCCCCCGGTCTCGCCGCCGGTGTCCCCGCCGGTGTCCCCGCTGCCGGTGTCGCCGGTGCCGCCGACCGAGCCGGGGTCAGAGGGGGCGGGCGCGACGGGCTCGGACGGGGCGGCGGTGGCGCCCGTCTCGGGCTCGGTGGTGCCGGACGAGCTGATCGGCTGGCCGCACTCCTTGAAGCCGTAGGCGGATGCCGCCGTCTCGGCTTCGCTCCTGGCCGCCTCGAGCTCGGCCTCGAACTGGGCGGTGTCCTCGCCCCGGTCCTGCGCGAGCGCGATCTTCTTGCCCGCCTCGACCATCTGCTCCATCCCGGTCAGGAACTGGTCGAGGGTCTGCCGGTCATCGTCCGGAGGGCCGAGGTCGTTGAGCTCCTCCACCACGCCCTGGCGGAGGTCTGCGATCTGATCCGCCTCGGTCAGCCCCTGGCCGGCGGCCGCGAACTGAGCGATCGCGGCGTTCGCCTCCTCGCAGACGGCGTCCCCCTGCGTGATGAAGTCCTCCTTTGAGGACGCCGACGCGGTGGTGGTCTGCGTGGGCACGACGATCGGGACCTCAGGCGAGCTGTCGCCGCCGCAGGCCGAGACCGTGAGCCCCGCTCCGATCACCAGGACGGGGACGAGAAAAAGCCGCAAACGCCTCATACGAACCGGGGCAAAGTAGCAGGGATTCGCGCAAGTGAGGCGCGGCGCATGGGCGAATGCCGAGGCCTGGCCGCAACCTGCGTTCGCCCTACCGGGCCGGTTCAGGCCGCCTCGTCCTCGTCCTCAACAAGCCCTTGTTGAAGCCGAACTCCTCGGCGCACCTACGCACTGACAATCCGCTGTCGTGCGCCTTCTGAACCGTCTCCCAGTCAACCCGGTTTGAGAACCGTGTATCTGGCGGGACCCCGAGCTGGCGCGCGTGGTAGCTGACGGTGGAGGTCGAGATCGGGGCTCGTCGGCCGCAGCATGGAACGTATGTTCGCAATCTGGCCGGGCGGAAACGCCTGCAAACAAGCGAAAACCCGCCTGTGAGGGCGGGTCTTGACTTCGAACTGCGGGCCAGGGACTTGAAC
>JBOGZI010000292.1:0-6931 GCA_050697275.1 Solirubrobacterales bacterium
CGACTGGGTCGAGGGGGATGGATCTCCGCACCGCAAGACACGTGGCGATCGGCGCGCTCGTAGGCGCTCTCGCGGTTTCGCTCTGGGCCGCTCCCGCCCAGGCGGCGAAGGGGAGGGCGAAGAAGCCGGCGAGGGCCAACCTGATGACCCGCAACCTCTCGATCGGAGCCGATCTGACCCCCGTCTTCCTCGCACCCAGCTTTCCGGAGTTCGTGAAGCGCGCGGGCGATACCTGGAACGAGGTCCAGCGAAACAACTTCTACGTACGCGCGAGATCGCTCGCCAGGGAGATCAGAAGCCAGAACGCGCACATAGTCGGCCTCCAGGAGGCGGAGCTCCTGCGGGTTCAGGTTCCGCCCGGCCCCGGACTTGCCTCCACCGTGATCTACGACTTCACCGAGATACTGCTGGCCGAGCTGAACCGGAAAGCCAAGACCAAGAAGCAGTGCCGGAGGGCCGCCGCCCCCAAGGGGAAGGGCTCGGCCTCGCCGGCGGCGAAGCGGGGCAAGCAGTGCTACCGCGGCTATCGGGTCGCGGTCACCCGGGATCACACCGACTTCGAGACCCCGGTCAACGACACCGGCGTCGTCGACTCGACTCCACCGGGCTTCGGGGCGACCAAGGACGTCAGGCTGACGGATCGCGACGCGGTCATCGTCAAGCGGGGGGAGGTGAAGACGCGCAAGGCCGCCAGCGGCGCGTTCGGGACGCTGCTCACCGTGCCCTCGGTCGCCGGCACGATCGCCGTGGTCAGGGGCTGGGTAGCCATGGACGCGCGGGTGCGGGGCGGCAGATGGTTCCACGTCGTCAACACCCATCTCGAGGCCGACGACAGATTCGGAAGCAATCCAAGCACCACGGGCCCCCAGCCCAACGGCGGAATCCGCCAGGCCCAGGCGCAGGAGCTGCTCGCGGGGCCGCTGCGATCGAAGCTACCGGTGGTGCTGGTCGGTGACCTGAACTCGGACTTCCCGGTTCACGGCGACCAGATCTCCCCGCAGGACACCCTCGGCTACCTGGCCGTGGTCGGCGGGGGGTTCACCGATCGGGCGATCACGCCGCCGCCGTTCAGCTGCTGCATCAACGGTCAGATGCTGTCCAACCCGGTCGGCCCCGGCGTCGACCACCGAGTCGACCACATCATGTCGAACAGCAAGCGAATCAGGTTCAGGCGGGGGGCGGTCACCTCCAGCTTCGCGGACGGCCTCTGGTCCTCGGACCACTTCGGGGTCGCCAGTTCCCTGAGCGGCCTGGCGAAAGCGGGCGGGCGGAAGTAGCCCGGGGCCGCCGCCGCGACCCGGGGGCCTCGGCCGCAGCACCTGCTCGCGATCGCGCGGGCTACCCTGTTCTCAGCGCGTCCGCAGCGCGTCCCTTTACAGACACGCACACATCTGCCATAATCACACTTAGATTTCTTTATACACAACACGGGTTGCTCCTCCATCATCGAACGGGTTGCTCCTTCGCAGCACCCTCGAATGACCGGAGCACCCTCGCATCTGGAGGACTGATCAACAGTGGCTAAGACGATCGGAATCGACCTGGGCACGACCAACTCCTGCGTCGCCGTGATGGAGGGCGGGGAGCCGACCGTGCTCGAGAACGCCGAGGGCGGGCGGACCACCCCGTCCGTGGTCGCCTTCACCGACTCCAGCGAGCGGCTGGTCGGCACCGTCGCCAAGCGGCAGGCGGTGATGAACCCCGAGAACACGATCTTCTCGATCAAGCGCTTCATGGGCCGCAAGGAGTCCGAGGTCAAGGAGGAGGAGACGATCGTCCCGTATGCGGTCGTCGCCGGCCCGAACGGCGACGTCCGCATCGAGGTGGAGGGCAAGCAGTACTCCCCGCCCGAGATCTCGGCGATGATCCTGCAGAAGCTGAAGGCCGACGCCGAGGCGAAGCTGGGGGACGAGGTCGACTCCGCCGTGATCACGGTCCCCGCCTACTTCAACGACGACCAGCGTCAGGCGACCAAGGACGCCGGCAAGATCGCCGGGCTCGAGGTCAAGCGCATCATCAACGAGCCGACCGCGGCGGCGCTCGCCTACGGGCTCGACAAGGAGGCGTCCGACCAGAAGATCCTGGTCTTCGACCTCGGCGGCGGCACCTTCGACGTCTCGATCCTCGAGATCGGGGACGGCGTCTTCGAGGTGAAGGCGACCTCGGGTGACAACCACCTCGGCGGCGACAACTGGGACAAGGCGATCGTCGAGTGGCTGGTCGCCGAGTTCAAGCGCGACCAGGGCATCGATCTCTCCCAGGACAAGAACTCCCTGCAGCGCCTCTACGAGGCGGCCGAGAAGGCGAAGATCGAGCTCTCCACCACCCAGGAGACGCAGATCAACCTGCCCTTCATCACCGCCACCGACGCCGGGCCGAAGCACCTCGACATGAAGCTGACCCGCGCGAAGCTGACCGAGCTGACCGCGGACCTGCTCGAGCGGGTGGTCGGGCCGGTCAAGCAGGCGCTCTCCGACGCCGGCTCCGACGTCGACCACGTCGTCCTGGTGGGCGGCATGACCCGGATGCCCGCGGTGCAGGAGAAGGTCAAGGAGCTGACCGGCAAGGACCCGCACAAGGGGGTCAACCCCGACGAGGTCGTGGCGATCGGCGCCGCGATCCAGGCGGGCGTGCTCGCCGGCGACGTCAAGGACGTGCTCCTGCTCGACGTCACCCCGCTCACCCTCGGGATCGAGACCAAGGGCGGCGTGATGACCAAGCTGATCGAGCGCAACACGACGATCCCGACCAAGAAGTCGGAGATCTTCTCGACCGCCGAGGACAATCAGCCCTCGGTCGAGGTCCACGTGCTCCAGGGCGAGCGCGAGATGGCCTCCGGCAACAAGAGCCTGGGCAAGTTCCAGCTCACCGGGATCCCCCCGGCGCCCCGCGGCGTGCCGCAGATCGAGGTCACCTTCGACATCGACGCGAACGGCATCCTCAACGTCTCCGCCAAGGACCTCGGCACCGGCAAGGAGCAGAAGATCGAGATCAAGGGCGGCTCCGGGCTCGACGAGGCCGAGGTCGAGCAGATGATCGAGGACGCGGAGGCGCACGCCGAGGAGGACCGCAAGCAGCGCGAGCTCGCGGAGGCCCGGAACGTGGCGGAGAACGCCGCGTACCAGGCCGAGAAGCAGCTCGAGGAGCTGGGCGACAAGGTCGAAGCCTCGGACAAGGAGTCGATCGAGGCCGCGATCAAGGAGGTGCGCGATTCGCTCACCTCCGAGGACGCGGGCGAGATCAAGTCGAAGACCGATGCGCTGCAGGCCGCCTTCCAGAAGATCTCCGAGCAGATCTACGCGGCGGCGGCCGAGCAGCAGGCGGCCTCCGGCGACGGCGCCTCCGCGAACGGCGCCGCCGATGAGGAGGAGGTCGTCGACGCCGAGGTCGTCGACGACGAGAAGAGCTCGTAAGGAGCCCGGATGGCCAGGAAGCCGCAACCCGGGCAGCCGGAGCGCGAGGAGACCGAGGCCCAGCGCTCGGAGCGAGAGGCCGAGGAGCAGGTCGAGCGGGATCTCGACGAGCTCGGCGAGGCGAAGCGCGAGCGCGACGAGTACCTCGAGCTCGCGCAGCGCACCAAGGCGGACTTCGAGAACTACCGCAGGCGAGTCGCCAAGGAGACCGCCGAGGCGCTCGCCCGCGGCAAGGCCGAGCTGGCCCGCAGCCTGCTTCCGGCGGTCGACAACCTGGAGCGGGCCCTGCGGGCGGCGGGCGTCGAGGGGTCAGGTCAGAGGAAGGGCACACCGGAGGCGCCGAGCGAGGAGGTCTCGGCCCAGGAGGCGCTCGCCCGCGGCGTGGCCCTCGTCCACCAAGAGCTGCGCGGAACGCTGGAGGCTGCCGGGGTCGAGGCCTACGACCCGGTTGGGGAGCGCTTCGATCCGGAGCTCCACGAGGCGCTCTCCACCCGCGCCGCCGAGGACAGCGACTCGGGGCTGGTCCTGGAGACCGTCGAGAAGGGCTACCGGCTGGACGGGCAGGTCCTGCGGCCCGCCCGCGTGGTCGTGAGCAAGTAGGAGGGGCCGATGGCGCGCGACCTCTACGAGGTGCTCGGGGTCTCGAAGTCGGCCTCGCAGGAAGAGATCAAGAAGGCCTACCGCGAGCTGGCCCGCAAGCACCACCCGGACCTGAACAAGGACGACGCGGCCGCCGAGGAGCGCTTCAAGGAGGTCCAGCAGGCCTACGACACCCTCTCGGACCCCGAGAAGCGCAAGCAGTACGACGCCGGCGGGATGTTCGGCGGCTTCGGGCCGGGCGGCTTCCCGGGCGGCGCCCGCGGCTTCCCCGGCGGCGTCGCCTCCGACCTGGGCGACATCTTCTCCACCCTCTTCGGCCGCGGCCGCGAGCAGGGGCCGCGCGCGCAGCGTGGCCGCGACCTCGAGACCGAGGTACGCCTCTCGTTCGAGCAGGCGATGCACGGGGCGCAGATCACCGTCTCGGTGCCGACCACCGGGGAGTGCCCCACCTGCGCCGGCAGCGGCGCCAAGCCCGGCACCTCGCCGCGCGTCTGCCCGCGCTGCGAGGGGCGCGGCATCGACGCACAGAGCCAGGGCTTCTTCTCGATCTCCCAGCCGTGCCCGGAGTGCGGCGGCCAGGGCAGCGTGATCGACGAGCCCTGCCCGGCCTGCCACGGCAGCGGCGTCACCGAGGAGAGCAAGCGCTACCGGGTGAACATCCCGGCCGGGGTACACGACGGCAGCCGCATCCGCCTCGCCGGAAAGGGGGAGGCGGGCTACCGGAGCGGTCCCCGGGGAGACCTCTACGTCACCACCCGGGTCGCTCCGTCGCCGGTCTTCCGGCAGCGGCCGGATGGCAACCTCGAGGTTGAGCTGCCGGTCACGGTCACCGAGGCGATCCAGGGGGCGACGATCGAGGTCCCCACCCTGAACGGGTCGAAGCGCATCCGGATCCCGCCGGGCACCCAGCACGGGTCGACCCAGCGCCTTCGAGGCGAGGGCCCGCCGCGGCCATCATCAACGGCGGCCACAAAAACCGCCGCCGAATCTAGGCGTGGGGACATCCACTACCGGATCAGGATCGAGGTCCCGCGCGAGCTCACCTCCGAGCAGCGCGAGGCCGTCGAGAAGCTCGCCGAGACGCTCAACGGGCAGAACCCCCGCGCCTCGCTGCTCAGCCAGGCGGCGGCGTCCGGCGAGGGCGGGAAGGTGAGTGGCTGATGGCAGCGCGTGAGCGCAAGGGACGCCGCAAGCAGGCCCCCGAGCGAGGCGAGCGAATCGCGGAGGACCGCGGCGTCTTCATGATCTCGGTCGCTGCCGAGCTCGCCGAGATGCATCCGCAGACGCTGCGGGTGTACGAGTCGCGCGGCCTGATCACGCCGAAGCGCTCACCCAAGAACACCCGCCTCTACTCGCAGGCCGACGTCGAGCGGCTGCGCCGGATCCAGCGGATGACCAGCGAGGAGGGACTCAACCTCGCCGGCGTGGAGACTGTGCTCGAGCTCGAGGCGCGTGTGCAGAAGATGCGATCCGAGCTCACCCGGATGCGAAAGCGCGCGACGCAGATGGAGCAGCGGATGGGCGAGGAGCTGAAGCGCCTGCGGAAGTCGCTCGGCGGCGAGCTCGTTCCCTACGGGGCCTACGACCCGCCCGGGTCGGGGCGCGCGAAGGCTCGCCGCCCCACCCGGATCCGGATCGAGCGCCCCGACGGCAAGGGCGAGTAGCCCGCCACCTAAGGCACCGGCCAGCCGCCCGAGTGGGGTGGCGGGTCCTCCAGCAGCCTCGAGGTCACCCCCTCGATCGCGGAATAGCCGCCGCCGGCCCCCGGCGCCTCGTTGCTGAGCACGGCCATCGCCAGGCGCTGGCCGCCCTTGTGCTCGAGCAGCGCGCCCTGGTGGGTGACCGCCCCGGTGGTCCCCTCCTGGCCCGCGGGGCGCCAGCCGCCCTTGAACCAGATCCTCCAGGCGGAGCCGGCGGCGGCGGGGATGCCCCAGCGCTGGCTCTCCGTGATCCCGGACAGCAGCCGCATTCCGTAGTCGCGGTGCGGGCCCGCCAGGTTCGCCTCGAGCCGCCAGTAGAAGCGGGCCAGGTCCGCGGCGGTGAGCTGGGCGCCGCCCCAGAAGCCCGGATCGACCTCGAAGGCGCTCATCCGGGCGCGCTCCACGACCTCCTCGAGCCCCGCGTCGCCGACCCGCGCGTAGACGCCGCCGGCGGCGTCGTTGTCCGAGTAGACGATCATCGACTCGAGCAGTGCCCGGGTGCCTCCGTCGAGCGGCTCTTCACCGTCGCGCAGGCGGCGAAGCTCGGCGGCCAGCAGCAGGGCCTTCGAGGCGCTCGCCGCGCTGTAGTGGCTGTCCTGCCCGTAGCCGCGCAGGCCGCGGACGGAGTCGATCACCGCGAAGGAGACATCTCCCCAGCCCGCCGCGAAGCGCTGCGCCGTGCGCACCGCGTCTCTGCTCGGGTAGGCGATCCGGGGCCATGACTTCGCCCCGGGCGCGGCGGCATTCCTTGTGCCGCCGGAGCCGGTGGGCGCCAGGATGGCGATCATCACCGCCACCGCCACCGGGACGGCGAGTCGAGGCGCGAATGGCCAGTGCTTGGATCGCTGTCGAGGGCGCATGCTGGGAAGCTCCAGGGGATGAATCCGCGCAATCGTCGCACCCCGGTGGCCCTTCGCGCCTGGGACGTCGCCGGGCTCGCCACGGCCCTGGCCGCGGGGCGGGTCGTCATCGGGGGCGGTCTGATGCTGGCGCCGCGGCGCGCGCTCGCGGCGCTTGGCTTCTCCGGCGCCAAGGAATCGGTGACGATCGCCCGCATCGCCGGCGTCCGCGACCTCGTCCTCGCGGCGTCGACCCTGCTCGCCCTCGGCGATGCGCATCGCCTTCGGCGCGCCAGCCTCGCGAACGCGGCGGCGGACGGCGGCGACGCGCTCGTATTCGGGGCGGCCCTGGCGGGAGACGGGCCGAGCGGCGCCAGCG
>JBOGZI010000293.1:0-10362 GCA_050697275.1 Solirubrobacterales bacterium
CGTCTAGACAGAGCCCGAGGACTTGAGAGAAAGGAAAAGGAGAAGCGGAAACCGATGGCAACTGTGACCAAGACAAACACGACGGACCCGAAGGACATCCTCAGCCGGGTCGAGGAAGAGGGGATCGAGTTCATCCGATTCTGGTTCACCGACATCGAGGGGACGCTGAAGTCCTTCGCGGTCGGAAAGGAGGAGCTCGAGGGCGCACTCGAGGATGGCATGGGGTTCGACGGCTCGTCGATCACCGGCTTCAACGCGATCGAGGAGTCGGACATGATCGCGATGCCCGACCCCGACACCTACGCGGTGCTGCCGTGGCGCGATGACGGCGGCGAGGGCAAGGGCAACGTGGCGCGGATGTTCTGCGACGTTCTGGTGCCCGGCGGCGAGCCCTACGAGGGCGACCCGCGCTTCATCATGCGCAAGGCGCTGGCTCGCGCCGAGGACATGGGCTTCGACACCTACAACCTCGGCCCCGAGCTCGAGTTCTTCTACTTCGCGAGCGACGAGGTGGGAGAGGACGGCAAGCCCGTCATCCTCGACAAGGGCGGCTACTTCGACCTGACCACCCTGGACGCGGGCTCCGACCTGCGCCGGGACACGGTCAACGCCCTGAAGGCGCTGGGGATCCCGGTCGAGTACACGCACCACGAGGTCGGGCCCTCGCAGCACGAGATCGACATGCGCTACGCCGAGGGGCTGCGGATGTCGGACAACGCGATGAGCTACCGGATCGTGGTGAAGGAGATCGCGGCCCTGCACGGCGTCTACGCGACGTTCATGCCGAAGCCGTTGTTCGGCGAGAACGGCTCGGGGATGCACGTCCACCAGTCGCTGTTCAAGGGCGGCAAGAACGCGTTCTTCGACGCGGACGACGAGTACCACCTCTCCTCGGACGGCAAGGCGTTCATCGCCGGTCAGCTCAAGCACGCGTGCGAGATCACGGCCCTGTTCGCCCAGAACGTGAACAGCTACAAGCGGCTCGTGCTGGGCTACGAGGCGCCGGTTTACTGCGCGTGGTCGCGGCGCAATCGCTCGGCGCTGGTCCGGGTCCCGGTCTACCACCCGGGCAAGGAGCAGGCGACCCGGGCCGAGCTGCGCTGCCCGGATCCGTCGTGCAATCCCTACCTGACCTTCGCGGCCATGCTGCACGCCGGCCTCGAGGGGATCGAGAAGGGATACGAGCTGCCGGAGCCGATGGAGAGGAATCTCTACGACCTCACCCCCGAGGAGCGGGCCAAGGCCGGAATCGAACAGCTCCCGGAGACGCTCGGCGAGGCGATCGAGATCCTGGCTGAGTCCGAGCTCGTCAAGAAGGCGCTCGGAGAGCACATCTTCCCGCGCTACGTCGCGCTGAAGCGCGAGGAGTGGGAGGAGTATCGGGTGCAGCTCAGCAAGTGGGAGATGGACCGCTACCTTCCGGTGCTCTAGCCAGGAACCGTCTGGACGAGCCGAGGCCCGGGCCGGCGGCGATCGCGCCGCCGGCCCGGTGCCCTCGCCGGTGGCGGGAATCACGCCTTTGTTCGAGCGACCACAACCCACCGCAACTTTCGACGGCTGCCCTGTTGAAGGGTCAGTCATGAGGCGGACCCTCCCCATCGTGGTCGCCCTGATCGCGCTGCTCGTCTTCTCCTCGAGCGCCTGGGCGATCCGCGCCGGCGGCCACAACAAGCCGACCAAGCGGCTCGAGGCGGCCTTCAAGGTGATCAGCTCCCACCGCGTGGCCAGCGACGACGGCTGCTATCCGTCGGCCAAGAAGGCCGCGAAGATGGTCCGCAAGCGGGCGAAGCTCCGGGTCGCGATCACTCGCGGCATCGGCGGCGTCAAGGGGAAGAACCTCGTCAACGTGGTGAAGAAGCGCACCCGCTGCAACCGCCTCGTCCTCGTCCTCGCCTCGCGTCGGAAGACCTTCGTGCTCGACTCGGTGCGCGGGCCCGTCTACGTGAAGGGGACCGCCGGGAAGCTCAGCGAGGAATCGCGGCGCGGCGGGCGGGGCCGCCTGAGGGCGTTGACCACGGTCGGCCGCAACTACGGGCTGAGCAGGTTCGACCAGTTCGAGCGGCTCGAGGTCAAGTGCCCGAAGGGCAGGTTCCCGCTCGGTGGCGGGATGGTCAGCACCCCGCCGCTCGGCCCCGACGGTGAGGGCGTCTATCCGCACTCCTATGAGCGGCTCGGCGTGCAGCGAGGCTTCCACATCACGGCGGTGGTGATCGACCCGAGCTCGGGGAGCACCACCCCGCGCCGGACCACCATCCAGGTGGTCTGCGGGCGAGGGCTGGTGCCGATCCGCTCCCCGCACAAGACGGTTTTCGTTCCCAAGACCCAGACCCGCAGCGCGACCGCCCGCTGCCCCCGCGGCACCAACCTCTTCTCGGGTGGCTTCCAGCGGACCAACTTCACCACGCCGTTCATCACCCCCGGCGGCAACTACATCACCGAGTCGCGGGCGATCGGCACCAAGGCGTGGACGGTGACCGCAACCGCCTTCGGCCACGACGGCGGCGAGCTGACCGCGATCGCGCTCTGCGCCCGGGACCGGAGCCTGCCGATCACCGAGGTGTCGGCCACGACGCCGATCCTGAGCGGCATGCCCGCGACCGCGACCACGCCGCCCTGCCCGGCGGGCCGCAGGCTGACCTTCGGGGGCTTCAGCTTCAACGGCTCGAAGAACGCGTTCTTCGCCGAGGGCTACTTCACCGCCGAGGGCACCTGGGCCGCCCAGGGCTACGGGTATTTCGGGCCCGCCCAGCTCACCGCCTACGGCTACTGCCTGCGGGCCTAGCGGTTCCCCCTTCCTCGCTTAGAGGTGTCGATGCTTTGCGCGAGGAGCGGTAGGGGGTGGGTCTGAGTAACAGGGGTTTTCGGAAAACGGCTTGCGCCTGGTGCAAGTGCTTGCGTCATGTGCAAGGAGTTTTCGTGTGGCGGAAGCGGGTTTTCCGAAAACCACAGGTCTCAACCCCCCTTGTAGAGGACGGCTCGGCGGAGCTGCTTCCCATGCGAAGGCTGCTCGCCGCCGCGATCTGATGGCGAAGCCGGGGCTATTTCCTGGCCGGGTCGAGCCGGTAGACCGCGCCGGGGGTGGGCCGGCCGTTACGGACCGGGCCGAACTGCTGGAGCAGGTAGATGCGGCCCGCGTTGTCCTCGCCGAACGAGCTCAGGGATGGGACCTTGAACTTGAAGCTCCGGCGCTTGCCGGCCTGCTTTCGGGGAGGGCGATCCAGCCGGGGCCGGAAGGCGAACAGCTTGCCGGTGCAGTAGTCGCCGTAGATGTAGCGTCCGACGACCTCGCGGCCGCGAATCCGCGAGAGGCGTGGGTCGCGGATCACGTGGCCACCGGTGATCGCGCAAGCGGGCCCGTGCTTGTAGGCCAGCACGGGCAGGACGGTCCTTCCCTTCGGCACGCTCGCGCTCAGCGGCGCGAAGCCCTCGTACGCCCTCCAGCCGAAGTTCGCCCCCCTCGCCTTGTTGGCGGGCAGGTAGTTGACCTCCTCGTAGCGTTCCTCGCCGACGTCGCCGATCGTGATCGCGCCGGTGCCCCGGTCGAAGGAGAAGCGCCAGGGGTTTCGGAGGCCGTAGGCGAAGATCTCGTCCCGCCCGGGCCGGCCGACCAGGGGGTTGTCGGGCGGGATCGTGTACGCGGTCGGCTTCCGCCTGCCACGCCTTCCCTTCCTGCGGCGCTGCGCCGGCGCGGTCTCAGCGCCGGGGGCGGGGCGCGGGTCGATCCGGAGGAGCTTGCCGAGCAGCACCTGCTTGTCCTGGCCCACGTCGCGGGGGGCGTCGCCATCCCCCGATCCGATGTAGAGATGGCCGTCCGGCCCGAACAGCAGCAGCCCCCCGTGGTGCTTGGTGGAGGGTTGGGTGATGCGCATCACCAGGCGGCCGCTGGCGGGATCGGCGCGCTCGGGGTTCGCCGAGTCGCGGCTGTATTCGACCACCCGGAGGTCGTCGCGCGCGCCGGTGAAGGCGACGTAGAGGAACCCGCTGTCGGCGTAGTCGGGGGCGAAGGCGAGGGAGAGCATCCCCTGCTCGCCGCCCTTGCCGGTGTCCTTCACCTGGCCGCGAATGTCGAGGAAGGGCTCTGCGGCGGCGCCGCCGTCGGTGAGCTTGCGGATCGTGCCGGGCTTCTCGACCACGAACAGGTCGGCACCCCCGCCGGGCGGCTGGGTCAGGTGAACCGGTTGGTTGAAGCGGCCGAGCCGCTCCAGCGTCAGGTGCTTCAAGCCGGGGCGCTCGTCGCTGTTGATCGCGACCCCCGTGATCGCGACGAAGACCGCGACGAAGGCGGCGATGGCGGTCTCGGTCTGGCGGCGGTTGAGGAACCTCTTCATCTCGGGGCGGGTGGGCTTCGAGCGAGCGCGGGAGGTTATTCAGATCGGCGGCTCAGCCGAGGGCGCGACCACTTCCGGGGAAGCTGCTCAGCGGCGGCGGGCAAGGCGGAAGACGGGGCCGTTCAGCGAGGTCGCGTAGATCTTCCCGTTGGCCTCGCCGAAGGAGCTCAGCATCGGCACCCTGAGTCCCGTGCCGCGGTCCTTCCGGGCGCCACCGAGCCCGGGAATCAGGGAGCGGATCTTGCCGATGCAGAAGTCGCCGTAGACGTAGCGGCGGAACAGCCCCTTCAGCTTCCGCTCGGGCACCACGTAGCCGCCGATCAGGGCGCAAGCGTTGCCGTTCAGCGGGTACACCTTGATCGGCCGGTCATGCCGGCCGGGCCCGGGGGAGTGGGCCCCGCCGAATGGGGCGAAGCCCTCGAAGTCGTTCCAGCCGAAATTCGCCCCGTTGGCGGCGGCCAGGGTCTCGTAGTCGACCTCCTCGAAGCGGTCCTGGCCGACGTCGCCGATCACGATCCGCGGCTCGCCGGGGCTCGAGACGAAGTCGAAGGAGAAGCGGAAGGGATTGCGCAGCCCCAGCGAGTAGACCTCGGGACGGCCGCCGCCATTCGCGAACGGGTTGCCGGGAGGGCTCGTGTAGGGCTGCCCGCCCTGGGCCCGGGGGTCGATCCGGAGGAGCTTGCCGAGCAGCGAGTTGGGATTCTGGGCGTTGTCGGGCCGGTCGCCGGCCCCGCCGCCGTCCCCGGTCCCGGCATAGAGCAGCCCATCCGGTCCGAACTGGAGCTGGCCGCCGTTGTGGTTCGGCTGGCCCGGGTGGGGGAGGAGCAGCACCTGGCGCTGGCTGGAGTGGTCGGCGCGGAGCCCGTTCGCACGAAACTCGTCGATCTCGTTGTCGCCGCCGTTGTTGGTGAAGTAGACGTAGAGCAGGCCGGAGCTGGCGAAGTCGGGGGCGAAGGCGACCGAGAGCAGGCCCTGCTCCCCGCCGGAGGTCACCTGCCCGCGGATGTTGAGGAAGACGCGCCGCTTCTTGCCCCGCACCAGCACGATCCGCCCTCCCCGCTCGACCACGAAGATCCCTCTGACGCCGGGAGCGGCGGCCACGTAGACCGGCTGGCGGAACTTGCCGACCCTGATCAGCTTCACCTTGCCGCCGCGCTTCTTGGCGGCCTCGGCGGCCGCGGGCGACAGCGCCAGGGTGAGCAGGGCGGTGAGCGCGAGCAGCCGCCGCATCAGGGATCGAGCCTGTAGACGGCCCCGCTCAGCGAGGTGACGAAGATGACGCCGTTGCGGCCCTCGCCGAAGGAGGTGAGCAGGGGGACGGCGGGGAGGCCGAGCGGCGCGTCCCCTGCCGCGCCGCCGACCGAGGGAATCAGGCTGCGGATCTCGCCCGCACAGAAGTCCGCGTAGAGATAGCGGCCAAGCAGGGACGCGAGCCGCCGGTCTCGCACGACGTAGCCGCCGGTGACCGCGCAGGTCCCGTTGACCCGGGTCGGGTAGTCGAGGATCGGCGGCACCGCTCCGGGCGCCGACACACTCGGGTTCTCGAGGAGGGTGCCCTCGAAGCGGGGCCAGCCGAAGTTGACGCCGGCTGCCCCGCCGCGGCCGCGGTAGTTGATCTCCTCCCTGGTGGAGGCGCCGACGTCGCCGATCGCGATCGCGCCGGTCGCCCGGTCGAAGGAGAAGCGGAAGGGGTTGCGCAGGCCGAGCGAGTAGACCTCGGGACGACCGCCGCCGCCGACGAACGGGTTCCCCCTCGGGATCCCGTAGGGGGCCGCCGCGCGCTTCGCGGCCCGTTTCCCGCCCTTCTTGCGCTTGCCCTTCCCGCGCTTGCGCGGCGTCTGCTTGAGCGGGTCGATCCGGAGCACCTTGCCGAGCAGGCTGTTCGGGTCCTGGGCGGCGAGCGGCGTCGAGGCCCCGTCCCCGGGCGCGACGTAGAGCAGCCGGTCGGGCCCGAACTGGATCTGCCCGCCGTTGTGATTGGTGGCGTCGTCGGGGTGTGGGAAGTGCAGCACCAGCCGGCCCGAGCCGCGCACCGCCCGCAGCCGCGACTTCTTCGAGCGCCTGAACTCGTAGACGGCGTTGTCGCCGCTGCGGTCGGTGAAGTAGACGTAGAAGGCGCGGTTCCGCTCGTAGCGCGGATGGAAGGCGATCGAGAGCAGCCCCTGCTCGGTGCCCTCGGGCCCCAGGACGAGATCGGTGAGATCGAGGAAGGGCGACGGCCGTGGGACCCCGCCTCGAAGCACGATCACCCGCCCCGGTTTCTCGACCACGAAGAGCAGCTTGCGGTTCTTCTTGCCGGGCGCATTCTCGATGTGGACCGGCTGGTCGAAGCTGCCGATCTGCGAGAGCTTGGCGGCGCCGGCGCTGCCGGGGACGAGCCAGAGCAGGCCGGCGGCGAGCGAGGCGGCGAGGATCAGGCGGCGCCGGCAGCGCCTCAGCGGGGCGGTCATCCGATCAATCCAACACGGCCCGGCCGCCGGCGATGCGCTCGCTCATTGCGCAACCAGCCTGAACACCGGTCCGCTCAGGGAGGTGGCGTAGAGGCGTCCGGCCGAGTCCTCGCCGAAGGAGCTCAGCTGCGGCACCGAGAGCCCGAGCGGGCGATCGCCACGGGCGCCCTGCGGCGAGGGGACCAGGCTGCGCAGCTCGCCGCGGCAGAAGTCGCCATAGAGGTAGCGGCCGAACAGCGACGGCAGCGCCGGATCCCTCGAGACGTAGCCGCCGGTGACGGCACAGTTGCCGCCGCCGAGGCCGTAGGTGAGGATCGGCGCCACCGCGTTGGCGGCCTCCTGGTCGTCGTTGAAGCGCTCGTCGCCCTCGAACGCCGACCAGCCGAAATTGGCCCCGGCCGTGCGCCCGGCCGGCAGGTAGTCGATCTCCTCCACGGCGTTCTGGCCGACGTCCCCGATCAGCAGCGCGCCGGTCTCGCGGTCGAAGCTGAACCGCCATGGGTTCCGCAGGCCGTAGTCGTAGACCTCCGGCCGGGCGCCGGAACGGCCGACGAAGGGGTTGTCCGCGGGCACCGAGTAGGGCCGTTGGTCGGCGGCGGTGTTTGTGGCCGCCGTTGATGATGGCTTCGGATCGATCCGCAGGATCTTGCCGAGCAGCGAGCCCAGGTCCTGGCCGTTTCGCTCCGGGTCACCGGCGGCCCCGCCGTCGCCGGTGCCGATGTAGAGCTGGCCGTCCGGGCCGAAGAGGAGCAGGCCGCCGTTGTGGTTCGCCGCGAAGTCGTCCATCCGCAGCAGCTCGCGCCGGCCGGGGTCGACGGAGGTCCCGTCCTCGTTCGCCTCGAACTCGACCACGTGCTGGTCCTGCTCGGTGCCGGTGAAGTAGACGTAGAGCAGGCGCGAGTCCTGGAAGTCCGGTGCGAAGGCGATCGAGAGCAGCCCCTGCTCGCCACCTGCCGTGACCTCGTCGCTGAGGTCGAGCAAGGGCCGGTCGAGGGTGTGGCCATCGCGGACGATCCGCACCCGGCCGCCCTGCTCGACCACGTAGAGGTCCTCGGCCCCGGGCGCCTGGGTGAGATAGAGCGGCTGGTCGAAGTCGCCGATCTTCTCCAGCTTCACCCCGCCGGCGCCATCGCCGATCTTCCCCGCCGGGGCGGTGGCGGTCGTCGCGGGCTCCTCCGTCGGCTCGGTCACCAGCTCGGCGTCGTCCCCGCCGCATCCCGCGACCGTCGCGCACAGCAGGCCTGTGAGCAGAGCCGCCCTGGCACTCATCCCGGGGACTCTACGAGGAGAGCGTTACGGGCCGCTAAATCGTCTAAGGGTTCTTCTTCTTCGAGCCGCCGCCCGCGCCGCCCGAGCCGCCGAGCTCCTCCTGCTGCTGCTCGGTGCCCGCCTGGCCGATGATGTCGCCCGACTCGATCTCGACCACCTTGCCGGCGTCGTTCACACGGGTCTGCGGGGGCACGTCGGTGATCTGCACCACGAACTCGCCCTCCGGAACGCTGCCGTCGTCGGTGACCGCCACCGCCTTGCCCTGGAGGCCGGCGGCGACGCGGTAGTGGACGGTGTAGGTGCCCGGCTGCACCGGGGTCACCTTCCAGACGATCTTGCGCGAGTCACCCGGCTCCACCGACCCGAAGCTGAAGGTATCGGTCTGCGCGGTCTCGGCCCCGCTGGGCCCGGCGATCTCGCCGGGCGGCGGGCGCCCCGCCTCGGTGCCCGCCAGGCGCGGGTACCCCTGCTCGAGGATCCAGACGGGCCGGGAGGGGACCGCCAGGCCGGGCTGCCGGGAGATCACCGAGAACGATCCCGCCGCCACCGGCTGTTCCTCCTCGGTCGCGGTGCCCTCGTCCTCGGCATCCTCGCTCGTGGTCGTCCCGGCGCCGGCGCCGGTGTCCTCGGTGTCCTCGCCGTTGCGGCTCGTGAACACGGTCACCGCGAGGTCCGGGATCGTCTCCTCGCCGCTGTTGAGCACCTCGAGGGTCAGGTTGGAGGTCTGCGCCAGCCGCTGCTTGCTCGGGAAGCTGGCGCCGGTGACTCGCACCGGGAAGTCGCCCTCGGGCTCGTCCTCGTCCTGGCGCTCGCCACCGCCGCAGGCGACGATGCCGGCTGTGCAGAGGGCGACGATTAGCCCCATCCCTAGGCGATCGCGCACTCGCAGGGAACGGGTTGTGGAGCCGCTCTCCTCCAAAGGCGGGCGGAACATACCAATACCTGCGCGATCCGGCCCCAGTCAGGCATACGACGGTTGGGGGTGGCGGGCGGGGGCACGATCACATAATCTTCATGTGCGTCGTCGCGGCGGCGCAGCGGGGCCGCGGCCTCCGATTCGCTGGGGGTTGGCGGTTCCGGAGGAGAGAAATGGTCAGATCCGTAGCCGACAGGGCATTTCTACCAGCGAAGTCGCTGTTCGAGCAGGTCGGCGACATGATGATCCTGACCGCCAAGACGGTGGTCTCGGCGATCCGCCCGCCCTACCCCTACGGCGGCGAGTTCATCGGCCAGTTCCTCTTCGCGCTGCAGCTCTGCTGGTTCCCGATGATGATCTCGACGCTCGCCTTCGGCTTCGGCGCTCCGGGGCTGCAGGCCGCCAACTTCCTCTCCCTCTTCGGGGCGCTCGACCGGTTGGGCGGCTTCTTCGTCTTGGCCTCGATCCGCGAGTTCGCCCCCTTCGTAACCGCGGTCGTCGTCGCCGGCGTCGCCGGCACCGCGATCACCGCCGACCTCGGCGCCCGGAAGATCCGCGAGGAGCTCGACGCGCTCCAGGTGCTCGGCGTCGACCCGATCAAGAACCTGGTGGTGCCCCGCTTCCTGGCGCTGATGCTGATCACCGGCCTGATGGACATCTACGCGCTGATCTTCGGCATCGTCGGCGGGATCGGCGCGGAGATGCTCTACAACGAGCCGCTCGGAGGCTTCTTCGCAACCCTCTTCAACAACGCTTCGGTAACGGACCTATGGGGCTCTGTGCTGAAGACGACCCTGTTCGGAGCGATCATCGCGATCGTCTGCTCCTACAAGGGGATGAATGCCTCCGGCGGCGCCCAGGGGGTGGGGACCGCCGTCAATGAGGCGGTCGTGATCGCCTTCATGGGCGTGTTCGCGTTCAACTACGTCTTCACCCAAACTCTGCTCGCGACGCACCCCGAGCTCCAGGTGATCAAGTAATGGGCGCGGGCTGGCTGGCGGTCCCGCGGGGCTGGCTCAACTCGATCGGCGAGATCTTCGGCTTCTGCACCCGGGTTGCCGGCCTGGTCTTCACGGGCCGCGTCTTCCAGTTCTTCGGCGAGGCCCTCCGTCAGACCGGCATCCTGATCCTCGGCTCGACGCTCGTGATCTGGGGCCTGGTCTTCATCCTCGGTCTCCAATGCGGGATCGAGGGGGCCTACTTCAACCGCTCCGTGGGCGCGCCCGCCTACGCCGGGGTGTTCGCGGCCTGGTGCGACCTGCGCGAGGTGATCCCATACGCCTTCGGCTACATGATGGCGGCCAAGGTCGGCACCGGGATCGTCGCCGAGCTGGGCTCGATGCGGATCTCCGACGAGATCGACGCGCTGGAGGTGATGGGCGTGCCGCCGATCAGCTTC
>JBOGZI010000294.1:0-12254 GCA_050697275.1 Solirubrobacterales bacterium
CCTGTACATGCACACCGGCGACAACATGCTCGCCATCTACGCGTCGGAGAAGGCGCTGCGGCTGGCCGAACGTCTCGGCGAGGCGAGGGCGGCGAGCCGCGCCCACGGGATCTTCGGCCGCGTCTTCGGACGGATCGGCGACTCGGCGAAGGCCCGCGAGAACCTGGAGCGTTCGGTGGCCCTCGCCCGGGACTCCGACCGCGGCGAGGCCGTCCGGGCGCTGCTCACCCTCGGCTATCACCTCGAGGTGTCCGAGGCCGAGTACGCGGGCGCCGCCGACGCCTACCGCGAGGCGCTCGAGATCGCCCAGCAGGTGGGAGATCTGCCGTCCCAGGTCGAGCTGCACGCCTCGCTCGGGCAGCTCGCGGTGTACCGCGCCGACTGGGAGGAGGTGGAGCGCGCCGCGGAAGCCAGCGCCGAGCTCGCCGAGCGCGAGGGACTGCACGGCAAGCTCTGCTTCCCCTACGTGCTGCGCGGGATCCTCGCCTGGCGGAGCGGCGAGTGGGACGACGCCGAGCGGGCCCTGCGCCGCGCGCACGAGCTCGGAGAGCAGGTGGGCCGCTCGGAGGTGGCCTTCTCGGCGCTGTTCTGGCTCGCCGCCGTGCTTCGCGACCGCGGCGACTTCGCCGCGGCCGAGACCGAGCTGGCGAAGGCGCTCGACATCTGCGAGCGCGCCGGCCTGATCGCGCAGTCGGTGGAGGCGATCTCGGCCCGCGCGGTCACCCTGGCCCTCGCCGGTCGGGACGAGCAGGGGAGGGCGGCGGCGGAGGAGGCGGAGCGGCTCGCCGGCCGGCTCCACTACCCGGTCGGGAAGGCCGCCAAGGCCGAGGCGGCAGGCGCCACCGCCGAAGACTCCGAGCAGGCCGCCGCCGAGATCGAGCGAGCCTGCGCGCAGTGGGGCGAGCTCGGGCGTCCGCTCGATGCGGCCCGCTGCAAGGTGGTGCGCGGCAGGCTGATGGCCGAGACGGACCCCCAGGTTTCGGGCGAGCTGCTCGGGGCGGCGTCCGAGGACTACGAGGAGCTCGGGGCGCCCGCCCTTGCCGCCAGGGCGCGGGAGCCGGTGGCCGGCTAGATGTCCTCCTGGAAGCAGCAGGCCCTGATCGAGGCTCCGGTCGAGCGGGTCTGGGAGTTGCTCGAGGATCCGGCCCGGTACGCCGAGTGGAACCAGGACTCGGTCGCGGTGACGGGAGTCCCCACCCGGGTCGAGAAGGGCTCCACCTTCACGCACACCGGCCGCGGGCCCCTCGGGATGAAGGCGACGACCACCTTCGAGGTGACGGAGTTCGAGGACCTGCGGGAGATCAAGCTCCGCTGCCAGACCTCGGGCTATTACTCGCACTGGACGCTGACCGAGGCCCGCGGTAGCACCTTCGCCGACATCGAGTTCGGGGTCGAGCCCTTGCCGGGGCTCCAGGGCCGCGCGCTGAGCGCCCTGCAAACCAAGGGATATCTGCGGCGGGCCCTCGAGCACACCCTGGACAGCCTGCGCCGCGCCGCGACCGGTCGCGCCCGCGCCGGAGCGGGTTCCTAGCGGCTACGTTCAGCCGGTGCCGAAGCTCAGCCGCGACGACGGCGTAGAGATCCACTGGGAGGAGCGCGGCGACGGCCCGCCGGTCATCCTCGCCCCGTACTGGTCCGGCCATCCCAGCGCCTTCGACCCGATCGAGGACGAGCTGGGCCGGGACCACCGGGTGGTGCGGTACGACACACGCGGCACCGGCGAGTCCACCCGTACCGGCCCGCACGACATCGAGACGGCCGCCGCCGACCTGGAGGCGATCGCCGAGGACCGTGGCGGCGAAGCCGTCGTCCTCGCTCTGGCTGACGCGTGCCCGCGCGCGGTGCAGGTGGCCGCGACCCGCCCCGACCTGGTCAGGGCGGTGGTCGCGCCCGGCTCGGCGCCGCTGCTGCTCGAGGTGATGCGCGGCGCGGACGCACTGCTCGCCTCCGAGACGGTGATCGAGGCCTTCATCGAGATGATCGGAACCGACTACCGCGGCGCCCTCCGGACCCTGATGACGCAGACCAACCCACAGATGGACGAGGAGGAGTTGCGCGCCCGGGTGACCGCCCAGGCCGACTACTGCCCGGCGGCGACGGCCCTGGGCCGGGTCGAGGCCTGGCTCGCCGACAACTCCGCCGAGCCGGGACGCGCGATCGGGGGCCGGCTGGCGATCGTCTACTCCGAGACGATGGGAGGGGCCTGGCTGCCGGCGGGCGAGGAGATGGCGCGGCGGGTCGCGGAGCATCTGCCCGAGGCGCGCCTGGAGCCGGTCGACGACGGGATCGTCAGCCGACCGGACCTGACCGCCGCCGTCGTCCGCTCGCTCTCGTCCGCGCCCGGGGCGGCGGAGGGCGAAAAGTAGAATCCGCCCCATGGCCGGGCGAACCGCCAAGAGCTGGATCCTGACCGGCTCGCTGGAGAATTTCCGGATCAACGTGGAGCGGGGATTCGACCTGATCGGCTTCAAGGAGCGGCGGCGGCGGCAGGCCGAGGAGTTCGAGCCCGGCGACGAGATCTTCTTCTACGTCACCGGCGTGCAGGCGTTCGGCGGCGTCGTCCGGGTGACCTCCGAGACGTTCGAGGACCGCACCCAGGTCTGGCCCCAGGGTCGGAAGAAGCGGCCGGAGCCGTATCCGTGGCGGGTCGATGCGGAGCCGCTGCTGGTGCTCGGCGAGGACGAGTTCGTGCCCGCCGAGGAGGTCGCCCCGCAGCTCGAGCACGTCGCCAAGTGGCCCGAGGAGCACTGGCATCTCGCCTTCCAGGGCCAGCTCCGGCAGATCTCGTCTGCCGACGCGCGGCTGCTGCGCGACCGCCTCTCGGCCGCCGCGCCGGTGACGCGATGAGCGAGGGCGGAACCGAGCTGCTGCACGAGCGCCACTTCACCCGCGAGGAGGCGAACGCCATGCTGCCCCGTCTGAAGCCGCTGCTGCGCCAGCTCCGCGACGCGAAGGACGAGCTCACCGACACCGAGGCGCACGAGGTCCTTTCCGAGGCGGCCGGGGGGAACGGTGGCGGCGAGGAGGGCCACCAGGTTGGGGTCGCGTTCCTCGAGGTGCGCCGGCTGCTCGAGGTGCTCGAGGAGGCGGGCATCGTGCTCCGCGACATCGACCGCGGCCTGGTCGACTTCCCCGCCGTGATCGACCAGCGCGAGCTCTACCTCTGCTGGGAGCTGGGTGAGGACGAGGTCGACTTCTGGCACGAGCTCGGCGACGGGTACCGCGGCCGCCAGCCGCTCGACTAGATGCCAGGGCGCTCCGTAGATGCGAGGGCGCGCGACAGCGCGACCCGTGAGATATCTGAGCGCGACCCGTTTTATCGGGCGCTCCCGCGCCAGCTCGCACGCGACCTGCGCGGTCTCGGCGGCGACGAGCGCGTCGCCTTCCTCGGCGCGGCGGTGATCGTCGGCAGCATGCTGCTGCCCTGGTACCGGGCGCCGGTGGCCAGCGACCTGGTGCAGACGGGCTTCGGCGCCTTCAACTTCGCGACCGGCGCCCTGGTGCTGATCGCGGTCGCCACCGCCTATCTCGCGCTCGAGATCGGCGGCGGGTACGTGCCGCCGCGGCCGCTGCGCGAATGGGGCTTGCTGGTCGCCGCGGGTGCCTGGGCCGCGCTGATCGTCCTCTACCTGATGGTCGACCGCCCCGAGTTCCGCCTCGCCGGCATCGATGAGTCCTACGAGCTCCATTACGGGATCTTCGTGGCGCTCGGAGGCGCCCTGCTGGTCGTCGCCTCCGGGCTGCGCCTGCGCCCGCGCGAGCGCCGCGCCCGCCCCCAGGCGCCCGACTGATCGGGCGCCGGCTAGCGCGTCCCGGGCGCGTGGATGCCCGGCCGCGAGGGAGGCTCCTCCTCGGTGGCGATCAGAGCGAGCGGGAGCAGCAGGGTGGCGAGGAAGATCATCGCGATCCCGATCCCGACGATCAGCCGGCTCTTGTAGAGGTGCCCGGCGGCGCCCAGGAAGAAGCCGACCAGCATCAGCACCAGGTAGGGGCTGATCGTGTGCGGGAGGATGTCGGCGATCGCCATGTCTGGATTATCGGGCAGGCGGCCGACCCCGGTTGCGCTCGAGCCGGGGTCGCGGGATGATCAACGCCGTGGAAGCGACGCTTCCGGTCACCGAGAAGCTGCCGCGCAAGCTGTACGAGAAGGAGCTGCTGCGGCTGCAGGTCGAGCTGGTCGCGATGGCGGACTGGGTAAAGCGAAGCCGCAGTCGCGTGGTCGTGATCTTCGAGGGCCGCGACGCGGCCGGCAAGGGCGGCGTGATCAAGCGGATCACGGAGTACGTCAGCCCCCGAGTCGCCCGGGTGGTCGCCCTGCCGGCCCCCACCGAGCGCGAGCAGAGCCAGTGGTACTTCCAGCGCTACGTCGGCCATCTGCCCGCCGCCGGGGAGATCGTCCTCTTCGACCGCAGCTGGTACAACCGCGCCGGGGTGGAGAAGGTGATGGGCTTCTGCACCCCAGAGGAGTACCGCCGCTTCCTCCATCAGTGCCCGATCTTCGAGCGGATGCTCGTGGACGACGGGATCGTCCTGCTCAAGTACTGGTTCTCGGTCTCGGACGAGATGCAGGAGCGCCGCTTCAAGGCCCGCATCGACGATCCGCTGAAGCAGTGGAAGCTGAGCCCGATGGATCTCGAGTCGCAGCGGCGCTGGGTGGACTACTCGCGGGCGAAGGACGAGATGTTCGTGCACACCGACATCCAGGAGGCGCCCTGGCACGTGGTCGAGTCGGACATCAAGCGCAACGCACGCATCAACTGCATCACCCACCTGCTCTCGCAGGTCCCCTATCAGCACCGAAAGCCGGAGAAGATCAAGCTGCCCAAGCGCCAGGACGACTCGGGGTACGTCCGTCCCCCCCTCGGCACGAACGCCTACGTGCCGGACGCCGCCGCCCAGTTGCTGGCAGGGCGCAACTCGAAGCCGAAGCGGGCGAAGCAGAAGAAGAGGTAGGGCCCCTCCTATCATCCCGGGGCAATGGCTCAGGCTGACGCCCCCCAGTCGGTGGTCGAGGTCCGCGAGGGCCTGGCCGAGGTCGGCTATCTGGCCGACGAGGCCGCGGCGCTGGTCGCCTTCCTCGCACAGCGGCTCGGCAAGCCGGTGCTGGTCGAGGGCCCCGCCGGGGTGGGCAAGACCGAGCTGGCCAAGGCGCTCTCCCGCGACACCGGCCGGCGGCTGATCCGCCTGCAGTGCTACGAGGGTCTCGACGAGGCGAAGGCGCTGTATGAGTGGAACTACCGCAAGCAGCTCTTGCGGATCCAGGCCGAGTCGGGCGGCGACGAGGCCGCCGGTTGGGAAAAGGCCCGGAGCGACATCTTCAGCGGCGACTTCCTGCTCACCCGCCCACTGCTGGAGGCGATCAGCGCCGACGACCCGGTCGTGCTGCTGATCGACGAGATCGACAAGACCGACCAGGAGTTCGAGGCGATGCTGCTGGAGGTCCTCTCGGACTTCCAGATCTCGATCCCGGAGCTCGGGGTGATCGAGGCGCAGACGATGCCGCTGGTGGTGCTCACCTCGAATAACTCCCGCGAGCTGACCGAGGCGCTGAAGCGCCGCTGCCTCTACCTCTGGCTCGACTATCCCTCGGTCGAGCGCGAGCTGGAGATCGTCCGCCTCCATTCCCCCGAGCTGGACGAGGGGCTGGCGCGGCGGCTGGTCGAGATCGTCCACATGGTCCGCCAGCTCGACCTGAAGAAGCCGCCCTCGATCGCCGAGTCGATCGACTGGGCGCGGACGCTGCTGCTGATCGGTGCCGACGACATCGACCGCGAGACCTTCGAGAGCTCGATGAGCATCATCGTCAAGCACCGCTCCGACATCGACCTGGTCGCCGAGCGCGTCTCCGTCAACCTCGCGGAGCCCAGCTCGGCGCAGGGCGGGGTCCCCGAGGGCACGGGCGGGCCCTCGGCTCCGGCCGGGGGCTAGGCCGTGAGCACCACCGCGGGCAGCCTGCTTGCCTTCTTCGAGGACCTCCGCTCCGAGGGCGTCGCGGTCGGCACCTCCGAGATCCTCGACTCGTTCGCCGCCCTGGACGAGGTCCCCTGGACCGACCAGCTCGACTTCCGCGAGGCACTGGCGGCGACGATCGCCAAGTCCCAGGAGGACCGCCGCGTCTTCGAGCTGCTCTTCGAGCGCCACTTCTTCCGGGCGGCGGAGGGCGAGGCGCTCGAGCTGGGGACCCCCGAGGAGCGCTTCGACGGCTCCGAGCGGATCGACCTCGACGAGCTGCGCGAGGCGATCCGCCGGGCGATCACCGCCGGCAACGACGGCCAGATGCGCGACCTGGCGCGGCTGGCGATGACCGCCTTCGGCCGCCGCGGCGAGCGCTCGGGGGTGATCGGGGTGGACGTGCAGCGGATCCGCCGCAGCCTCGGGCTGCAGGCGCGGGGGCGCGGCGCGGACGGAGACGAGGAGCCGCTCGACCCCGAGCAGGTCCGCCGGTTCGAACAGCATCTGCGCCGCGAGCTGGAGCGGGCAACGATCGACCGGACCGGCAAGCTCCCCCCCTCCCGGCCGCTCGCCGAGCTCGACCGGGCGCTGCCCACCAGCCCGGCCCAGGACCTGGCCGCCGTCCACCGCGCCGTCGCCCAGCTGAAGCGGCGGATCGCGACCCTCGGACACGAGCAGCGGGGCAGGCGCAAGGGGCGAGTGGTGGACGTGCGAAGAACGATGCGCGCCTCGCTGGAGACCGGTGGCGTGCCGCTGCGCCTGCGCTACCGGCCGAAGCGCCCGCGCCGGCCGGAGATCTACGTGCTCTGCGACGTCTCGACCTCGGTCAGCTCCGCCAGCGTCTTCTTCCTCTCGGTCCTGCACGCGCTGCACGACTCGTTCCGCAAGCTGCGCAGCTTCGTCTTCATCGAGCGGATCAGCGAGGTCACCGACGTCTTCGAGCACGAGCGCGACTTCCGCCGCATCTCGGAGCGCGTCTCCTCGGAGGGTGGGGTCGCGGACGTCTCGGGCTACACCGACTACGGTCGGGTCTGGCTCGAGTTCGGCGAGGAGATCGCCGAGGAGCTGGGGCCGCGCTCCACGGTGATCGTGCTCGGCGACGCCCGCACCAACGGCCGCGAGCCGCACGCTGAGACCTTCGGCACGATCGCCGAGCGGGCCGGGCGCACCTTCTGGCTCAACCCCGAGCCGAAGCTGTACTGGAACTACGGCGACTCGGTGATGGCCGCCTACGAGCCCTACTGCGATGGCGCCTTCGAGTGCTGGACCACCAAGCACCTGGAGGGGTTCGTCAACGTGATCGCGAGCGGCGCTCGCGCAGCGGCCTAGACCCCTAAACTGCGTAGCTTCCAACAGGGGGGCTCGCGGGATGTGCGGGCTGAGATAGCGGAACCGGCATCAAGCCACGTCCCAGGACGTGAGGCCACCCACCGCTGACCCTTCGAACCTGTGCGGTAATGCGCGCGGAGGGAGCATGCTGACCAGAACCCGCGATGGCAGCTCAGAGGCGACTGCAGAGCGCCGCGCCGAGGCCGGGAACGCCTGGGCCGCCACCGCGCCGGGGGCCGGCCTCGCGGTCCGGGGCCTCAGCCACTCCTTCGGCCGGCTCCGGGCCCTGGCGGAGATCGACCTGGAGGCCGAAGCGGGCGCCGTGCTGGGGATCGTCGGCCCCTCCGGCTGCGGCAAGACGACCCTGCTGGAGCTCGTGGCGGGCCTCCGCCGGCCGGACGCCGGCACCATCTCGGTCGGCGGGGAGGCCGACGAGGAGCAGCGGCTGCGGCGCTGCGCCTACATGCCGCAGCGCGACCTGCTGCTGCCCTGGCTCTCGGCGGTGGACAACGCCGGCCTGTCGCTGCGCGTCGCGGGCGCCTCCAGGCGGGAGGCGAGGGAGCGCGCCGGCGTCCATTTCGAGCGCCTCGGGCTCGCCGGCTTCCAGACGGCGATGCCGGGCGAGCTCTCGGGCGGCATGCGTCAGCGGGTGGCCTTCCTACGCACCCTGATGGCGGGGCGCCCGGTGCTGCTGCTGGACGAGCCCTTCGCCTCGCTCGACGCGATCACCCGCGCGGAGATGCAGAGCTGGCTAGCCCGGGTGCTGGAGGCGGACCGCCACACAGTGCTGCTGGTCACCCACGACGTCGAGGAGGCCCTCTACCTGGCCGACCGCGTGGTGGTGCTGACGCCGCGACCGGGCCGGGTCGCGACCGAGCTGGCGGTCCCCGCGCCCCGAGCGGCGGACCGGGCGGCCGCGGTCAGCGCCGCCGAGTTCACCGAGCTGCGGGCGCGGGCCCTGCGCATCCTCGGGGGAGGGGCATCATGAAACGGGTGGCTCCTCCCAGATCTCACGGATCGCGCTCTCGCGCGCCCTCGCATCCCCGGAGCCCCTTCGCATCTCGCCTCCGCGCCGCTCTCGCCCCGGCCCTGGTGCTCCTCGTCCTGCTCGGTGCCTGGGAGCTGGCGGCACGCTGGGACCTGCTCGCCGACGCGCTCTCGATCGAGGACTTTCTGGTTCCCGCGCCCACCCAGATCGCCGAGGCGCTTTGGGAGGACCGCTCGCTGCTCGCCGACAACGCCTGGGTGACCCTTCAGGAGGTCGTGCTCGGCTTCGCGCTCGCCGCCGCGCTCGGGGTCGGCTTCGCCTTCGCCCTGCACCTCTCGGACACCGCGCGACGGGCGGTCTACCCGCTGCTGGTCGGCTCCCAGACGATCCCGATCATCGCGATCGCCCCGGTACTGATCATCTGGTTCGGCTTTGACCTCGGGCCGAAGCTGGCGATCATCGCGCTGATCTGCTTTTTCCCGATCACCGTCAACACCCTGGACGGGCTGCGCTCCGTCGACCCGGACCTGCTGAAGATGATGCGGACGATGGGCGCCACGCGGCTGCAGACGCTGTGGCGGGTGGAGGCGCCCTCGGCCCTCCCCTTCACCTTCAGCGGAGCGAAGATCGCGGTCGCGGTCGCGGTTATCGGGGCGGTCTTCGGCGAGTGGGCGGGCTCGAACGAGGGGCTGGGGCATCTGATGCTGTCCGCACAGGCGCAGCTGCTCACCGCCCGCGTCTTCGCGGCGATCGTGGTGCTCTCGGCGATGGCGATCTGCCTCTTCGGCCTGCTGTCCCTGCTCGAGCGGCGGGTGGTCAGCTGGAAGGTGGCGGAGCGATGAGGTCGAGGGCCCGGATCGTGCTGCTCGCGGCCGTGCTCGCGGCGGCGCCGGCGCTCGCCGCCTGCGGGGAGAAGGAAGAGTCGCTCGGCACCGCCGGGGAGCCCGAGCCGTTCGACCTCGCCCTCGACTTCTTCGTCAACCCCGACCACGCCGGCATCTACACGGGGATCGCCAACGGCTACTTCCAGCGCGCCGGGCTCGACGTGCGCCCGCGGGTGCCCTCCGACCCCTCGGCGCCGATCAGGGAAGTGGCGGCCGGGCGCGCAGACCTTGCGATCTCCTACCAGCCCGAGGTGCTGCTCGCCCGCGAGCAGGACCTCGACGTGATCGCGGTGGCGGCGCTGGTGGACGAGCCACTCACCTCCTTGGTCTCGCTGCCCGCCGGCGGGATCGCAAGCCCCGCCGATCTTCGCGGGAAGACGGTCGCCACCGCCGGGATCCCGTACCAGACTGACTATCTGCAGACGATCCTCGACGGGGCCGGGCTCTCGCTCGGCGACGTCGAGGAGGTCAGCGTCGGGCTCAACCTGCTGCCGGCGCTGCTCGGCGGCCAGGCGCAGGCGGTGCTCGGGGCCTTCAAGAACATCGAGGGGGTCGACCTGATCCAGAGGGGCGCGAACCCGTCGATCGTGCCGGTCGATCAGCTCGGGGTCCCCAGCTACGACGAGCTGGTCCTGGTCGCGAACCGATCGCGCGTCGAGGACGACCCCGACGAGCTGCGACTGTTCATCGCGGCGCTCGCCCACGGCACCAAGGACGCCGTCGCCAACCCGCAGGCGGCCACCGAGAACATCCTCGAGAACGGCCAGGGGCTCGATCCGAAGCTGACCCGCGCCGAGGTGGACGCCACCCTGCCCCTGCTCGCCGCCTCCCGCGGCACCCCGTTCGGCCAGATGGACTCCGAGAAGTGGGAGCTGTTCGCGAGCTGGATGGTCGACAACGACCTGATCTCCGAGGTCCCCGACCCCGACGAGGTGCTCACCAACGAGCTGCTGCCGGGCGCGGAGGACTAAGCGGCGACGGAGCTGAGCGCGGGCAGCACCTTTTTCCCGTAGACCTCGATCGCGCGGTGCGGGTCGGCGCCGGAGACGTTCATCAGCGCCATCGTCGTCGCGCCGAGCCGCTCGGCCTCGCGGATGCGGTCCGCGTGCACCTCGGCGTCGGAGGAGATGATCAGCGCCTCCTTCAGCTCCTCGTCGGAGAGCTGCTTCTCGCCGTGCTCGTACATCTTCTGCGGGTGGTGCCAGTCATCGGCGTAGAACTCGTCAGGCTGGGCGCCCTTCCAGACCCGAGCTCCCTCCAGCGCCGTCTCGTCGTCCTCCGCCCAGGAGAACTGGACCTGGACGACGATCTCGCCGGGCTCCCTGCCCTCGTCGTCACAGGCGTTCCGGTAGGCCGCGATCACCTTGCCGCCCTGCTCGGGGTCGCTGAGCGTCCAGAGGCCGTCGGCCCAGCGCGCCGCGACGCCGGCGGCCTTGGGGCCGAAGGCGGAGACGTAGATCGGCGGCCGCCGCTGCGAGCGCGTGTGGAGGAGCGCCTCGTCGGCGCGGAAGTGCTCGCCCTCGTGGCTCACCCGCTTGCCCTCGAACAGGGCGTGGATGATCTCAAGCGCCTCCTCCATCCGCTCCACCTGCTCACGGGGCGAGGGCCACTCCGCGCCAAGCGGCGATTCGTTCAGCGACTCCCCCGAGCCGAAGCCGAGGAAGGGCCGCCCGGGAAACATCATCTCCAGGGTGGCCCAGGCCTGCGCGATCAGAACCGGGTGGTAGCGCGGTCCCGGGGGCGTCACCGCCGTCCCGATCGCAGCCCGCTCGGTGGAGGCGCCGACGGCGCCGAGCCAGACCC
This sequence comes from Solirubrobacterales bacterium, assembly GCA_050697275.1. GTDB lineage: Bacteria > Actinomycetota > Thermoleophilia > Solirubrobacterales > 70-9 > JBOGZI01. Next base: position 10,957 of record JBOGZI010000294.1, read on the forward strand.
AGGCGTGACCGGACTCGCCGCCCTCCCACCAGGGCTGCAGGTGGTCGCTGCAGCCGATCCCCTCGAACCCCGCCCGCTCGGCCTCGATCGCCTGCCGCAGCAGGTCGTCGGGCGGGAACTGCTCGTGGGCGGCTCCGTAGAAGTAGCGCACGGCCAATGCCTACCCGGCCCGGCGGCCGGCTAACCGGAGCTACGCGGCCAGGCGCGCGGGAGGCCCGGAGCCCATCGCCTTGTGCCAGCCGGCCAGGGCGAAGGCGCCGGCGAGCCCGCGGAAGGGCGCGTAGGGGGCGAAGTACCCCTCGACCTCCTCGACCGTCGCGCGGCGGCCAAGGTCCTCCAGGTAGCCCACCAGCTTCACGTAGGCCAGATCGCCTGCCGGTAGCGAGTCGAGCTCGCCGCGGCCGTGCAGGCCGAGGCACTGCAGCGTCCAGGGGCCGATCTCGGGGATCGCGAGCAGGCGCCGATCGCCATCCGGATCGGCGAGATCGGCCCGCCCGCGGGCGACCTCGCGCGCACAGCGCACCATCGCGATCGCCCGGCCGGCGCTCAGGTCCATCGACTCGAGCTCGGCGGGAGCGCGGCCGGCGATCACCGCAGCGGAGGGAACGTCCCGCAGCGGCCAGCGGCCCTGGCCGCGCCCCCGCGCGCCCGTGGATGCGAGGGGGCCTCGCAGGCGAAGCCGAGGAGTCACCCGTTTATCGCTGGAGGACGTGGCGGGTTCGGTGCGGGGGCCCCAACGACGCACGATCCGGCGCTGGATCTCGGCGGCGCGGGAGGCCTGGATCAGCTGCGCGGTGATCGCCCAGACGAGCGCCTCCCAGGGCCAGGGCCGCCGCCGGGGCCGGATCCAGGGGCGGTGCCGGATGGTGGGCCCGAGCAGCGGGTCCTCCTTGAAGGCCTCGTAGAACTCCCCCATCTCGTCCTGGACCGCCAGGGAGAAGCGGACCCGGTCGATGGCGATTTCAAGCTCCGCCTCGCCGGCCGCCGGGATCTCGGCCGCTTCCGGCTCGCGGGTCGGGATCGGATGCTCGACCCGGGCCGGATCGAGCGCCTCGGCGCGAACGTGGACGAAGCGGTCCCGCGTCTGCCAGCTCCTCACCCGCACGGGCCTCCCCTCGACGTGCAGCAGCCGCTCGAGCACGCCGCCGCGCGAGCGCGCCACGCCGTCCCCCCCGCCGCGGCGCGGCAGGCGGTACGGCCAGCGGGGCAGGATCCGCTCCTCGATCACCGGCGGAGAGCTCGCGCCGGTGGCGATCCCCGCGGCGGGGGACACGGTCAGCGCCCGAGGATGTGGACGT
>JBOGZI010000295.1:0-6043 GCA_050697275.1 Solirubrobacterales bacterium
GCCCTGGTGCCGGGCCCGACCGGGCTGGAGGCGATCGAGTCGCTGCTCGGCGCGATCGCCGGAGCGCCTGAGCGGCCGGCCGGGGTCGCGCTCGAGGTCGGCGCCGGCCAGGCCCCGAAGGTCTCCGAGCTGGTCAGATCGGCCGGCTATGCGGAAATCGAGGCGCGCCGCGACCTGACGGGCATCGAGCGCGTGGTGTCGGGCCGCCGATGACCGAGGTGGTCTCGCTCGAGGCGGACGGGACGGACGCCGCCCGCGCGGCCCTCGAGCGCTGCATCTCGGGGGGCGGGGTCGCGATCTTCCCCGCGGACACGCTCTACGGACTCGCCTGCGACCCGCTGAACGAGGCGGCAGTGAGCCGGATCCACAGCCTCAAGCGCCGCGAGAGTGACAAGCCCTCGGCGGTCATGTACTTCTCCCCGCAGGCGATGCGCGAGCTGGTCGACCGGATGGGCCCGGCGACCCGCGAGGCCGTCGGCTCCCTGCTCCCCGGGCCGGTGACCCTCGTGATCGCCAACCCCGCGCGGCACTACCCGCTCGCATGTGGGGCGGACCCGGGCACGCTGGGCGTGCGGCTGATCGGCGGGCCGCTCGGCGGGGCCATGCATCCCGTCTTCCAGACCAGCGCCAACCGCAGCGGGGACGAGCCCCCCGCGCGGTTCGATCGGATCAGGAAGGACATCCTCGCGGGCGCCGACGTGGCGATCGACGGCGGCGAGCTGGGCGGCGCCCCCTCGACGGTGATCGACCTCAGCGGGCTCGACTCGGGCGCGGGCTGGACGGTGCTGCGCGAGGGGGAGATGGCCGTCGCCGAGGTCGAGCGGCGGCTCGGGGCCCCGCCGGCCTGAGCGTCACTCCCCGCCGGGCCGAGTGGCGGCGAGGGCCTCGTCCAGGGTGGGGTAGATCTCGATCCCGATCACCTTGCCGTCGCGAAAGCTCCAGACCGCAGCGGTGCGCATGCCGAAGTCGAGGCCGGTGCTCTTGCCGCGAGCGTGCAGCGTCAGGTCCACCACGACCTGCTCCCCCACTGCTTGGGTCCCGTGCACCTCCCAGCGGATCTCGTCCATCACCTCGTCGAAGGAGTCGTAGTAGCGCCGCACGCCATCGTGCCCTCGGTAGGTGTCCGGCTCGGAGGCCAGCTCGGGTGGAGTGGTCGCCTCGAAGTCCGGATGGATGTACTCCAGGATCCCCTCGGCGCCGTCCTCGTTGAAGGCGGCGATCCCCGCTCGGGCTCTCTCCTCGTTCGCGCTCGCCATCGGCAACGCAGCCTATGATGACCCGGATGGCCGAGCTACCCGACGACTTCCAGACGGCGCCGCTCGCCGAGGTCGATCCCGACATCGCCCAGGTGCTGGAGCGCGAGCTCGCGCGCCAGCAGGGGACGCTGGAGATGATCGCCTCGGAGAACTTCGTCCCCCAGGCGGTGCTCGACGCGGTCGGCTCGGTGCTGACCAACAAGTACGCCGAGGGTTACCCGGGCAAGCGCTACTACGGTGGCTGCGAGGAGGTCGACGTCGCAGAGCAGCTCGCGATCGACCGGGCCAAGCAGCTGTTCGGTGCCGAGCACGCCAACGTCCAGCCGCACGCCGGCACCCAGGCGAACAACGCCGCCTACATGGCGATGCTGGAGCCCGGCGACAAGATCATGGGGATGGCGCTCGACCACGGCGGCCATCTCACCCACGGGATGAAGCTGAACGTCTCGGGCAAGCTCTACGAGGTGGTCGCCTACCACGTCCGCAAGGAGGACCTGCTCTGCGACATGGACGAGGTGGCGAGGCTGGCGACGGAGCACGAGCCGAAGGTGATCGTCGCCGGCTGGTCCGCCTATCCCCGCCAGCTCGACTTCGCCGCCTTCCGCGAGATCGCCGACTCCGTCGGCGCGAGGCTGATGGTGGACATGGCCCACTTCGCCGGACTGGTCGCCGCCGGGCTGCACCCGAACCCGATCGAGCACGCCGACGTGGTGACGACGACGATCCACAAGACGCTGGCCGGGCCGCGCAGCGGCATGATCCTCTGCACAGACGAGCTGGCCGCGGACATCAACCGCTCCGTCTTCCCCGGCCAGCAGGGCGGCCCCCTGATGCACGTGATCGCGGCCAAGGCGGTGGCGCTGAAGATCGCCCAGTCCGAGGAGTTCCGCGCCCGCCAGCGCCAGACGATCGCCAACGCGCAGGCGTTCGCGGAGGGGCTGATCGAGGCCGGGCTCGAGGTCCTCACCGGCGGCACCGACGTCCACCTCGTCCTCGTCGATCTGACCCCGACCGGCCTGGGCGGCAAGGAGGCGGAGGCCCGCCTCGAGCAGGTGGGAATCACCGTCAACCGCAACGCGATCCCCTTCGACGAGCGGCCGCCGATGGACCCGTCGGGGCTGCGGATCGGGACCCCGGCGCTGACCACTCGCGGACTCGTCGAGGAGGACATGCGCGAGATCGCCGAGGTGATCGGCGCCGCCCTTGGGCCGGACTTCGAGGCAGAGAAGGACTCGCTGCTGGAGCGGAGCCGGGCGTTGATGGAGCGATACCCGCTCTACCCGCAGCTCTCGGCCGCGACCGTTTGAACCTGCAGAGCCCCGCCCGCGAGACCCGGCACCCCCGGAGATGCGAGGGTGCTCCGGAGGCGAAGCCGAGGAGCAACCCGTTCAGTGTGCGAGGAGGCGGCCGGTGAGGATCTGGGTGGACTGCACGGCGGCGGCCCATCCGCTTGTGCTGCGGCCGATCATCGAGCGGCTCGGGAAGGCCGGCCACGAGATCGAGGTGACCGCGCGCGCCCACGGGCAGACCGAGGCGATCCTCGAGCGCCTCGGGATCCCCTACACCTCGATCGGCCGCCACGGCGGCGCGTCCATGGCCGGCAAGGCGGCGGCCCTGGCGAGTCGCAGCCCGCGCCTCTGGCGCTGGGCGCGCGGTCGGGGGATCGGGCTGGCGCTCGCTCACGGCTCGGTCGACATCGCGGTCGTCTCGCAAATGCTGCGAGTGCCGCTGGTGCAGATGAACGACTACGAGCACGCGGGCCTGCAGCGCCGGATCGCCTTCCGCTCCGCCAGGCTGGTGATCGCCCCCGAGGCGATCCCGGTCGAGGCCATGGAGCGGGCCGGCGCGCGGCGTGACTGCCTCTTCCGCTACCCGGGACTGAAGGAGGACTACTACCTGGCCGACTTCCGGACGGACCCGGAGGTGATCCCCTATCTGGGGCTGCCGGAGCTAGGCGTCGCCGTGGAGCGCGGATCCGACGATCGGGTGCTGGTGGTGGTCCGCCCTCCGCCGGAGACCGCGGAGTATCACGCCGAGAACCCGCTCTACGACGGGGTGATCGAGAGGTTGGCCGCCGACCCGCGCGCGGTGACGGTGGCGATCCCGCGCACGGACGGCCAGGCCGAGCGGCTGCGCGAGCGGGCGAGCCGCGACCCGGGCGCGGCGCTGGTCGTGCCCGACCGGGCGATCGACGCCCAGAGCCTGATCGCCTTCGCCGACCTGGTGGTGAGCGCCGGCGGGACGATGAACCGGGAGGCGGTGGCGCTGGGTGCTCCCGTGTACACGATCTTCAGCGGCCGGATGGGGGCGGTCGACTCCGGGCTGGTCGAGCAGGGGAAGCTGCGGCCGCTGGGCGATCCCGCCGAGCTCGAGCTGCGCAAGCGCGAGGAGAGCGGGGGAGCGGTCCACCCGCGGGATCCTCAGATCCTCGCCGACGCCGCGCTGGGGGCCGCCCCGCGGGCGGAACGCATGCCTGAGGCCACGTAGCGACGCCTTTTGGAGAGAATGGCTGCGATGCGCCCCCTGGACGCCTGGGACGCGGGTCTTGCGTTCATCTTCGCGGCGGCCGTCGCCTGGGCACTGGTCCCGGCGGCGGAGGCGATCGCGAAGCGAATCGGCGCGATCGACAAGCCGAACGAGCGCAGCCTGCACGAGCAGCCGACCCCGAAGCTCGGCGGTCTGGCGATCCTGGTGGCGGTGCTCGGCGCGGGGGCGATCTGGCTTCCCCTGGACGCGACGACCCGCTCGATCCTCGGGGGGGCGGCGGCGATCACGCTGCTCGGAGTCTTCGACGACGTCTTCGACCTGCCCGCCCTGCCGAAGCTGGTCGGCCAGATCGGCGCCGCCCTGATCCCGGTCGTGCTCGGCGACGTCCGGGTGGACGTGACCACCCTGCCCTTCGTCGGCGGCTTCGACCTAGGCGAGGCCTCCTACCCGATGACGGTGATCGGGATCGTCGCTGTGATCAACATCATCAACTTCATCGACGGCGTGGACGGACTGGCCTCCGGCGTCTGCGCGATCTCGGCGGCGGCCTTCGCGATCATCGCGATCTCGCTCGACCGCTTCGAGGCGGGGGTGCTCGCCGCGATCACCGCGGGGGGGTGCGTCGGCTTCCTGCGGCACGGCTTCCCGCCCGCCTCGAGCTTCATGGGCGACACCGGCTCCAACCTGCTCGGCTACCTGCTGGCGCTGATCGCCGTGCAGGGCTCGCTGAAGACCAACGCGGCCCTGGCGCTGGCGCTGCCGCTGATCGTGCTCGCCGTGCCCATCCTCGACACCAGCTTCGTGGTCGCCAAGCGGCTCAAGTATCGCCAGCCGGTCTGGGGCGCCGACCGCTGGCACTTCCACCACCGCATGGCGAACATCGGCTTCGACGCGCGACGAACGCTCAAGTACCTCTACAGCTGGACCCTGGTGCTGGCCGGCCTGGCGCTGGCGCTCCGCTTCGTCCCCTACAGCGACGACCGCGGCAACTTCGACCCGGGCTGGACGGCGGTGATGGCGGTGGTTCTGGTCGGGGCGCTCGCCGCCAGCGTCTTCGTCATCTACCAGCTCGAGATTCTCAAGCTGCGGCACCTACGGTTGTGGCAGAGCGCCGGTGCGAAGGCGGGGGAGGCGCCGGAGGAGATGGAGGAGGCGGTGGACGAGGGGGTCAGGCGCGAGCTCGAGACGGGCGAGTTCGAGGCGGTCGATCCCGACACCGGCGAGATCGCGCGGGTCGACCCCGACACCGGCGAGATGGAGGCGGTGCCGCCGCGCTAAGCCGCCGGATCGGTCACCGCCCCCGCTGAGCGGTTCCCCGTTGCCTCTCACCCAGTAATGAGTATGCTCTGCCGCGCTCCGTCCGGAACGGGCGGGGCCCAACGGACAGAAGGGGGTACAGGGATGCACATGAAGGTCAAGCTCGGCGCTCTGGCAACCGCTGCGACGCTCGCCCTGCTGGCAGCGCCCGCGGCGGCTCCGGCGGCACTGCTCTCGGAGTCGGAGGCCAACTGGACGCTGGGGGGCAAGCCGTGCAAGCTGATCCCGGTGCCGGCAGCGGCGCCGGTGGGCACGGGGCCCTGTCCTGGCGTGCGGCCGGGCGCGATCGTGAACAGCGACGTTGGACAGTGCACGTTCAACTTCCTGTTCAACGGCTCGGACGGCCGTCGCTACATCGGCACCGCCGGCCACTGCATTCTGGGTGAGAGCCCGATCGGTGGCGACGTCGGCGAGGAGTCGTGGGCGCCCGGCACCGGGCCTGAGGCGACGGATGGCGAGGGCAATCGCATCGGTGAGTTCGCCTACGCGATCCTCCAAGACCCGAAGGACTTCGCCCTGATCCGGCTCGATCCGGGTGTCGAGGCGAGTCCGCAGATGTGCCACTTCGGCGGACCGACCGGGACCAATGCGGATCAGCCCGGGCTCATGAGCCCGGTCGTGCTCAACCACTTCGGGAATGGGATCGGAGTGGGCACGGTCCTGCCGGCGCGCAGCGCGCTGGCGTTCGGGATGCCGGATCCGGACCACGTCTTCGCAGAGGGTGCGGTCGTGCCCGGCGATTCGGGCAGCGGCATCATCTCGAGCGACGGACGGGCCGTCGGCGTGATCGTCACAGTCGGCATCCACTCGTCCTCGATCGGCACCGACGGCATCGACGCGGGGACGATGGGAGTCACCCGCCTGCCGCCGCAGGAGTCTCGTGCCGAGCAGGTGATGGGCTTCAACCTCAACCTGCAGACGGCCGGTCTGCTCTAGCGATCGACGCGGCGCGGAGGCGCGGGCGAACGTGCCCGCGCCTCCGC
>JBOGZI010000296.1:0-11652 GCA_050697275.1 Solirubrobacterales bacterium
GTCAGCGACCAGCGGCCCACCACGGTGCCGGCCGCCGCCGCCCGCCTCCTCGCGAACCGCCGCCCGGACCGCTCCGAGGCCTGGGCGGCGCGGAGCCTCGGAGCCCGCAGGGGCGCGAAGGCGTCGTTGGTGACCTCGCCCGACCAGGCCAGGTCCCAGAGGGCCTCGTGGAGCTCCTCGGGTGAGCCCTCGAGATCGAGCAGGTCGAGCCAGAAGCAGGGAGCCTGCGCGAGACGCTCGCGGATCGCGTCACAGAGCTCGCCGCTCGGCGGCTCGAGCTTGGCGCCTGCGGGCGGCGGACCGGCCAGCCGCACGTCCTCGCGGAAGTAGAGCGCCACCTTCCCGTCGCTTCGTCCCAGCGGGCCCGCTCCGATCCAGACCACCTCCCCGCTCGTGCAGAGCGCGTCCATCCAGGTCGGGCTGTAGGTCCCGAGCCGTCGTGGCAGCACGTCGCGCTCCCAGGTCTTCGGCGTCAGGGCCACGCCCTGCAGCGGCACCAGGGCCTCGCGCAGCCGGTCCGGGCCGGCGCCGGAGGCGCGGTGAGCGTCCACGTTCTGCCAGCTCGGCAGGAACCTGGCGAGCTCGCGCCGATCCGCCGCCTCCACCTCGCGGCGGAGGCGGGCGAGGCTGGCCCGGCGGACCCGGCGCAGCACGTCGGCGTCGCACCACTCCCGCTCGCTGCCTCCCGGCAAGAGCTCGCCGCGGACCAGCTCGGAGGACGCCTCGAGCTCCCGGAGCGCCGGGGAGGGGTCGACCGCGTAGCGACGGGCGAGCTGGGCGGTGGGGAAGGGGCCATGGGTGGCGGCATACCGTCGGACCAGCGCGACCAGCGCGTCGTCGACCGGCTCCAGGAAGCTCTCCGGCAGCCCGGCGGGCGGCGGCACGCCGAGCGCGTCGCGATAGAGCCCCGCGTCCTCGGCCGCGATGTAGCGCTCCTCGCCGGCCACCCGGACGGCCGCGGCGCGCCTCTCCTTGACCAGCTTCTCGAGCATCGACTCCGCCGAGTAGCCCTCCGCGACGCGCTCGGAGCACTCGGACACGGCCAGGTCCCCGAGCCTGCGGAGCACCTGCTGCAGGGCATCGCGATCCTTCGCCCGGACCGCCTCGGTCCGCAGCTGCAGGGAGTCCTCGACCTCGGCGAGCGCCTCGGGGTCGATCAGCTCGCGCAGCTCCTCCTGGCCGAGCAGCTCGCGAAGCAGCTCGCGGTCGAGCGCCAGGGCGGCTGCGCGCCGCTCGGCGTTCGGCGTATCGCCCTCGTACATGTAGGTGGCGACGTAGTCGAACAGCAGCGAGGACGCGAACGGCGAGGCAGTTGGGGTCTCGACCTCGACCATCGTGATCCGGCGCGAGTGCAGGTCAGCGAGCAGGGCCTGCAGCGAGGGCAGGTCGAGCACGTCGCGCATCACCTCGCGGTAGGTCTCGAGGATCACCGGGAAGCGGGGGAAGTCCCGGGCCACCTCGAGCAGGCTCTGGGACTTGAGCCGCTGCTGCCAGAGCGGGGTGCGCTTGCCGGGCCAGGCGCGCGGGATCAGCAGCGAGCGGGCGGCGTTCTCGCGGAAGCGGGCGCCGAACAGCGCCGAGCCGGAGAGCTCACGGACGACCAGGTCCTCGAGCTCGTCCGGCTCCAGCAGCACCAGGTCGGCGGGGGGAGGCTCGTCGGCGTCGGGCAGGTGCACGACGATGCCGTCGTCGGACCAGATCGCGTCGGCCTCGAGCTCGCGCTCGTCGCGGATCTTGGCCGACAGGGCGAGTCCCCAGGCCGCGTGCACGCGCCCGCCCCAGGGAGAGAGCACGCAGAGCCGCCAGTCGCCGATCTCGTCGCGGAACCGCTCGACCACGATCGTCTCGTCGGAGGGGACGACGCGGGTGGCCGCCTGCTGCTCGGTGAGATAGCTGACCAGGTTCTGGGCGGCGAGCTTGTCGAGGTCGTTCTCCTTGGCGAGCTGCTTCGGGTCGGCGTTGACGGCCTCGCGCGCGAAGGCGCCGATCGCGCGGCCCAGCTCGGCGGGGCGGCCGACCCCGTCGCCGCGCCAGAAGGGCACCGCCCCGGGCATCCCCGGGGCGGGCGTGACCACGACCCGGTCGCGGGTGATCTCCTCGATCCGCCAGGTGGTGGCCCCGAGCAGGAAGGTCTGGCCGGGTCGCGCCTCGTAGACCATCTCCTCGTCGAGCTCGCCCACCCGCCGGCCGTCCGGCAGGTGGACTCCGTAGAGGCCCCGGTCGGGGATCGTGCCGGCGTTGGCGACCGCGAGCTGGCGCGCTCCCTTGCGGCCCTTGATCTTGCCGCCGGTGCGATCCCAGACGATCCGCGGCCGCAGCTCGGCGAACCGCTCGGAGGGATAGCGGCCGTCGAGCATGTCGAGCACGTTCTCGAGCTGCTCGCGGGAGAGCTCCTGGAAGGGATGCGCGGCGCTGACCAGCCGCTCGACCTCGTCCACCTCCCATTCGTCCAGCGCGGCCATCGAGACCAGGTGCTGGGCCAGGACATCGAGCGGGTTTCGAGGGATGACGGTTTCCTCGATCTCGCCGCTGCGCATCCGGCGGGCCACCACGGCGCACTCGAGCAGGTCGGCCCGGAACTTGGGGAAGATCCGGCCCTTGGAGGTCTCGCCCAGCGTGTGGCCCGCGCGGCCGACCCGCTGCAGGCCTCGCGTCACCGACTTCGGCGACTCGACCTGGATCACCAGGTCCACCGCACCCATGTCGATCCCCAGCTCGAGCGAGGAGGTCGCGACCAGGCAGGGCAGCTTCCCCGACTTCAGCATCTCCTCCACCAACGCCCTCTCCTCATGAGAGAGAGATCCGTGGTGGGCGCGGGCAATCTCAACGGCGTCTCCCGCGGGTGGCGGCGAGGAGGCGCCCCCGTGCCCTTGCACGGGGTCGCCTCCGGAGCCGACAGGACCCGCGGGCCGACCGCCGTGCTCGGTCGCCGGGAGCTCAGCCTCGGCTTCGTCGTTATGCATCTCGTTGAGCCGCTTCGCGATCCGCTCCGCCGCCCGGCGGTTGTTGACGAAGACGATCGTCGAGGTGTGCTCGCGGACCAGCCGCAGCAGCTCCGGGTAGATCGCCGGCCAGATCGAGCGCGTGTTGGTGGCCGGGTCGAGCGAGGCCTCGATCGGGCCCGGATCGATCCTCTCGGGCGAGTGCTTGCTCTTGTCCTGATGCGGCGTCTTGCCGGTGTCGGCACCGTCGCGGCGCTTGGAGACGAGCGGGCTCGGCTCGGCCATGTCCTCGACCGGGACGAGGATCTCGAGGTCGAGCTCCTTCGGCTCGCTCGCGTCGACGAGCTCGCAGCTCCGATTCGCACCGACCAGGAACTGACCGATCCGGTCCAGAGGCCGCTGGGTGGCGGAGAGCCCGATTCGCTGCATCCCATCATCAACCGGCACGTCCTCCGCTTCGCGTCCGGGCGTCCCGGGTGTGGGCGCCGACGACTTGGCAACCCTTGTCGTTCGCCCCAGGTGCTCGAGGCGCTCGAGGGTGAGGGCGAGGTGGGAGCCGCGCTTGGAGGGGGCGACTGCGTGGATCTCGTCGACGATCACCGCCTCGACCCCGGTGAGGATCTCCCGGGCCCCGGAGCTGATCATCAGGTACAGCGACTCCGGCGTGGTGATCAGGATGTCCGGCGGCTCGCGGCGCATCGCGCGGCGCTCGGACTGGGGAGTGTCGCCGGTTCGCAGCCCCACCGAGATCGGCGCCTTGATCCCCTGCAGCGGCGCCCGCAGGTTGCGCTCGATGTCGTAGGAGAGGGCCTTGAGCGGCGAGACGTAGACGATCCGGACCCCCGAGCCGAGCCGCTCGGGCTCGCGGGAGAGCCGGTCGATCCCCCAGAGGAAGGCCGCCAGGGTCTTGCCCGAGCCGGTCGGTGCGCAGATCAGCGTGTGCGCCCCGGAGGCGATCGCCGGCCAGCCGCGCTCCTGGGCGGGCGTGGGGGACTCGAAGGAGGCTTCGAACCAGCGCCTTACCGGCTCGCTGAAGCGCTCCAGGGGTGCCTTCGGGGTCGCGGACGAACTCATGGCCAACCTACTGATCTTACGGAGCGCCGCGGCGCGGCCCGGGCCGCTCAGTCGGGCGAGTCCCGCTCAGCCTCCTCCTCGGGCGCCGCGGCCTCCCCGCTCTGCCCCGGCGCGGTCTGCCCCTCGGCCTCGCCGGTGGCCTCCGGCTGCTCGTCCTCAGCCGGCTGCTCGTCCTCAGCCGGCTGCTCGTCCTCCGCCGGCTGCTCGTCATCCGCCGGCTGCTCCGCGGGCTCGGTCGCGCCCTCCTCGGCCTCAGGCTCCTCGGGCTTGGGGCGCAGCTCGAGCACTGGCTGGCGCCGCGAGCCGCCGCCCCGCCTTCTCGGCGGCTCCTCGGTCTCGGGCTGGCCGCGCCGCGCCAGGTAGTCGGCGATCCCGCGCTGCCAGTGGGGCAGGCCGATGGGGGCCTCGCGCCCGCTGGCCAGCACCGTGTTCCCGGGCCGCGTGGCCCGGTCGGACATCATCTCGGAGGTGCTGGCGAGCACCCGGGTCACCACTCCGGACTGCCTGAAGATCTCCATCGCCCACTCGTAGCGCGAGCAGGAGCCCTCGGCCGCCATGTGGTGGACGCCGAAGGCGGAGCTGTCGATCAGGCGCACGAGGCCGACCGCGAGGTGGCCGGTGTAGGTGGGGCAGCCGATCTGGTCGTGGACCACCACCACGGGGCCGCCGCCCTCGCCCAGCCGCAGCATCGTCTCGACGAAGTTCTCCCGTTGCGGGCCGTAGAGCCAGGCGGTGCGGACGATGAAGCTCTGCTTGGTGACCAGGGCGGTGGCGCGCTCGCCGGCCAGCTTGGTCCGGCCGTAGGCGTTGACCGGGTTCGGCTCGTCCGACTCGGTGTAGGGGCTTCCCTTGGTGCCGTCGAAGACGTAGTCGGTCGAGACGTAGACGACCTTCGCCCCGGCCTTGGCGGCGGAGTCGGCGACGAAGCCGGCGCCCTGCGCGTTGACCAGGGAGGCCTCGTGCTCGTTCTCCTCGGCGTCGTCCACGGCGGTCCAGGCAGCGCAGTTGATCACCGCACTGGGCCGTTCCCGCAGGATGGTGGGCTCGACCTTGCCCGGGTCCGTGATGTCCAGCTCGTCGTGGGAGAACCCCACGACGTCGTGGCCCACTCTCCGCGCCACCGCCACAACATCCTGGCCGAGCATCCCCCCGGCCCCAGTCACGAGCACCTTCACCCGTCCCGTCCTCCGTCTGGCTTTGTTCGTAAGCGGGCCGGCCGATGGTATCTACGGGCGGCGGTAGCCGAAGTCGATCGTGTAGATGGCCGACTTCGGCCGCCGGGCCCGGACCTTCGGGGAGCCCTTCACAACGCCGATGCCCAATTCCTGGAAGCCGGGCTCGAGGAGGGTCGTGCGGTGGGTCGGGCTCCCCATCCAGGCCGTTACGAGCGACATGGGGCTGCCGGACCCGCCTTTGCCCCATCCGAGCACCTCGCCCACTTTCCAGGCGGAGGCCCTCCCTCCGTAGCCGGCTCGCTTCACGCGCCGTTGCGGCGAGCCGTGCCCGAGGAAGTTGCGCTTGTTCATCGCCTTGGAATGCTTCCGGGCCGCCTGCTGGAGGGCCGGGTGGGCGGTGAGCGCCGCGAGCCCACTCAGGGCGCGCTGCTCGTTGATCAGACAGGCCACCGCGTCACGCGCCTCCCGGGTGCTGAGCTGGGTGGGAACGAGGTTCTCATCCGGGCAGACGGCGCCTGCGGATGCGATCGATCCGGTCCAGATCACTGTCACCGCGAGCGCGGTGACGGCAGCGATCCTCCGTAGTACAGGCCGGCAAAGGCGCCCCGGCACGGTCGTCCTTGACATCGGTTGACCCCCTCTCTTCGCAGGTGCCGCCGGGGTTAGCTGTCGGGCTCACGCGGAAAGGGTTGCGTTATGCCGAGATGGCAATTCGCCCCAAAGACCGGGTCCCCCGGCCGCCGGCACCGAGACGGTGCGGGCGGTTAGGCAAGGTCGTCGGCGCGGCAAGTTAACAGGCCGATCAGAGGCCAGGAGCCGCACCCCCTCGGCCAAATCGACCGGCTTGGTCGCAATTTGCGGTAATCCCAGGCGGCCTCGGCGCCGGTCGAGGCCTAGTAGGTGCCGCGGAGCTTGCGGTGGTCCCAGCTCGCGGTGCGCTTTGGCCGGAAGCGGATCGCGACGCGCTTCGGCGCCTGGCCCTCCAGGGCCGCCGCCGCGTCGCCCTCCACCGACTCGATTCCCTCGCTGTAGCGGACGGTGAGCTCCTTGGCGAATCCGACCACCCGCTCCGTGTCCCGGATCAGCTCGGCTTCGGCCTCGATCATCACCCCGCGCAGCTCCCCGTACTCGACTCCCGTCTCGACCAGCAGGGTGACCCGCGGATCACGCTCGAGGTTGCGGACCTTCTGCGACTTGGCGTACGTCCAGCTCCAGATCTCCCCCTCGCGGACCACGTACCAGAGCGGCATCAGGTGCGGCCAGCCGCGCGGGCCATGGGTGGCCACGATCACCACCCGCTCCGAGTCGAGCAGCTCCCGCTGCTCGTCCTCGCTGAGCTTGATCTGGTCGCGCCGGCTCGGCATCAGCCGGAGCCGGAACCGTCCGACGGGGTCAGTGTCAGCCTCTCCCAGGGCCACTCGCCCGCCATCGGCTGCATCTCGCCCGCGAGCCAACGGGGCTGGAGGTCGTCGTAGTGGCGGCTCCAGGCGTGGCCGGACTGCCCGGTGAAGTCCTGCCACAGCGAGCGGTCCGGCTGGCTCGGGTCGGCGACCATGCGCCAGCTCGGTGCCCAGATCGCTTCGTAGGGGTCGTTCGGGTCGTAGGCGATCTGGGCGATCGTCTCCTGCGCTCCACCCGGGTACAGCGTGCGGTTGAAGACCCAGTCCGCGATCGGGTTGGCCGCGCCGAGGGCGTGCGGGAAGCGCAGCTCGTGCACCTCGCCCCAGCGCCAGTGCTCGGGGTCGGGGCCGAAGCGCGTCTCGAGGTCGTCGAGCGCGCCCCGCAGCGCCTCGGTGGCGAGCCCGTCCCAGGGGCGGCCGATCAGCTCGTCGTCACCCTCCTCCCAGAGCGCGAGCAGATGGGCGTGCCAGCGCCACGGCGAGGTGACGTGGGTGCTGAAGCCGCTGTCGGAGCGGTCGAGGTAGCGCTCGGCCAGGTCGCGGTCGCCGATCGCGGCACGGGCGAACTCGCGCGCCAGGCGAAGCAGGAAGGCCTGGTAGATCGTCGCCGCCACCGAGTCGGGGTCCAGCCTGCGGTCCCAGCTCTTCAGCCGCTCGATCGCCCGCGTCTCGCGTTGGCCGCTGGGGCTGAGCCGTGCGAGCCGGTGCACGACCTCGTCGCCGGGAATCGAGTAGAGGTCGGTCTGCATGCGACGGAAGCCGTCCAGGTCGTGCTCGTCGCTCGCCTCGATCAGCTGCTCGATCCGCTTCGCCCGGTAGCCGTCGAGCCAGTCGCTGGTGATGTGGTGGGGATAGGAGTCGTCCACCACCCGGTTGTTGGCGGTGACGATGTAGCCGCTCGGCGGATCGACCAGCTCGGGCAGCTCCTCGTAGGGGACCGTTCCCTCCCACTCGAACTCCCCGGTCCAGCCCGGCTTCGGCAGGTCCGGGCAATCGCCGGCGCGCAGCGGGATCCGGCCGATCAGCTTGTAGCCGATCGAGCCGTGGCGGTCCGCCCAGACCAGGTTGGAGACGGGCATCGTCACCGAGGCGAGCAGCTCGACCAGCTCCGGCCCGCTGCCCGGCTCCATCACGCCGACGTGCCCGTGGCTGACCGAGGGATGGTCGAGCGCGGTCCAGCGCAGCGCCAGCGGCTGTCCTTCGTCTGCGCCCAGCGCCTCGTTCACGATCGGCCCGTGATGGGTGATGCGGACCTCCTGGCGCACGGACGAGTGGCCCCTCACCTGGATCTCCTCGTCGATCAGCTCGAGGGGCCGCCGCTCGCCGCGGAACTCGTAGGCCTCGCCCTCGATCCGCTCCACGAACAGGTCCTCGACGTCGCCCATCACGTTGGTGAAGGTCCAGGTGACGTCGTTGTTCTGGCCGAGCGTCACCCCCGGGATCCCGGGGATCGAGGCGCCCCGGCAGAAGCGCCCGTCCAGCTCCAGCGCGACCTCGTGCCAGATGCCCGGCATGCCGCTCGGGAGGTGCGGATCGCCGGCGATCAGCGGGCCCCCGGTTGAGGTCAGCTCCGCACTGACTGCCCAGTTGTTGGAGCCGGACGCGGCGCCGGCCAGCCCGATCTGCTCGCGGACCCTGCCGATCTGCTCGGCCAGTCCGAGCCCGTCGCCGCTGAACGCCTCGCCCGGCCGCATCACGATCGGGTTGCCCCGGGGATAGCTGGGGTCGAGGCGCGCCGCCCTCTCCGGGCCGAGCTCGCGGACGAGGTCCGCGCGCAGCAGCTCGCGCTCCCAGTTGGTCGAGAGCCCGAAGGCGAGCAGCTTGTTGCCGGCGAGCATGTCGGCCGGCCGGTAGGGCTCGAACTCGAGCCGCAGCAGCTGGAACTCGGCGGGCAGCGCGCCGCCGACGCTGGCGGCCTCGTTGATCCCCGCGCAGTAGGCGTCGAGCAGGGAGCGCAACTCGGCGGGGAGCTCCGCCTCCTCGCGGAGTGCCGTGCGGCGCAGGCCGAGGGTGCGCATCAGCTTGTCCACCGCCAGGCCGTCTGCGCCGGCGACCTCCGCCACGCGCCCGGAGGCGATCCGGCGCTGCAGGTCGCACTGCCAGAGCCTGTCCTGGCCGTGGCAGAACCCCTGCCCGAACCAGAGATCGTGGGCGGTTCGGGCGCTGATCCGCGGCATGCCCCAGCGATCGCGGGCGATCTCGACCGCGCCCTCGAGCCCGGCGACGCTGATCTCCCCCTTCGTCTGCGGCAGGGGCCGCCTGAAGAGCTGCCACCAGGCGCCGGCGGCGGTGGCGCCGAAGAGGGCGCCGACGACTCCCGTCCCCACGGCGCCGCCGCGGACCAGGCGGCCGAGGTCTATCGCCATCCGGCGGAGTCCTTCACGACGGGCCCTTAATAGCAGGGCGGGTGGGCCGGCGGTCACTCCTCCAGATCGGACGGCAGGCGCCCTTCGTCGGCGAGCAGCTCGAGGTGCGCCTGCATCGCGACCGCCGCCGCGCCGCGCAGCTGCTCGGGAACGTCGTCCCAGACCTCGTCCAGCAGGCGGCGCCGCGAGCGCTCGCCGCCCGCCAGGGCGGCCTCGAGCCGGCGCTGGCGGTCCTCCCGGTGCTCGATGTATTCGGTCAGCTTCTCGGCGGGGCGATCGATGCCAGGCCCGTGACCCGGGTAGATCAGCTCGAGATCGAGCGACGCCAGGCGGCGCAGCGAGGCGAGGTAGTCGGCCAGCGAGCCGCCCAGCTCCCGGGTGGGAACGATGCTCGAGCCCTCGCCGAGGACCAGGTCGCCGCTGAAGCAGACCGCAAGTCCGTCCGCGGCGGGAGCCCCTTCCTCCAGCACGAAGCAGAGGTGGTCGGGGGCGTGGCCCGGGGTGGCGAGCGCGCTCAGCCCCGCGACGCTCTCGCCGTCATGCGGCCGCTCGGGCCGTTTGCCGAGCAGCTCCAGCGCGCCGCTGTGGTCGCTGTGGTCGTGGGTGAGCAGCACCGCCCCGATCCCGCCCCGCTCCCTCGCCGCCTCCCGGATCGCCTCGACGTGGCCCGCGTCCGCGGGGCCCGGGTCGATCACCACGGTGGGGTCGCGATCGACCAGGTAGGTGTTGGTCCCCTCCAGGGTCATCGGCCCGGGGTTGGGCCCCACCAGGCGCTCGATGTCGGGCTCGGCCACCGTCTCAAGCTTGACGGTCCGTGGCCTAGAGTGGATCCGGTAGCGTCGAGGACAGGAGGAGCGATGTCCGAGAAGAGCGTCGAGGCCGTCAAGGAGTATCTGGAGAAGCAGGGGGTGGACCACGAGGTGGTCGAGCACGAGGAGCAGTTCACCGCCGCGGGGGAGGCGCAGGCCGCGGGGGTGGAGCCAGGGGACGCGGCCAAGGACCTGATCCTGCGGGACGGCGAGACCTACATGCTGGCGGTGATCCCCGCCTCCCAGCGGCTCGACCTGGGCAAGGCCCGCGACCTGTTCGATGCGAGCGGCTCGCTGCGGCTCGCCACCGAGGACGAGATCGGGAAGGACTTCGACCGCTTCGAGGTCGGCGCGATTCCACCCTTCGGCGGCATGCACGGGATCCCCCAGGCGGTCGACGTGAAGCTTCTCGAGCACGACCGGGTTCTCTGCAGCGCCGGGGACCACGCCCACGGCGTGCTGGTCGACCCCAAGGAGATGGTGCGTATCGCCGAGGCCCGGACAGGCGATCTGTCAGAAGACTGAGGCTGGGGGAGATCAGTAGCGGAGCAGCGCCGCGACGCCGCCCTGCTCGGCGAGCTGTTCGGCGCTCACGCCCTCGACCGGCGTGATCGCGGCGCTGGTGGAGAGCGCCAGCTCGACGATCCGCTCGATCAGGGGAAGGCCGTCGGCGGACCCCTGGTCCTCCCAGCCGGGCCAGGCGTCCGTGTAGTCGCGGCCGGCGTCGTAGACGAGGTGCTCCACCCGCCCCTCCTGGAGCGCCTGGAATGTCTCCTGTACGCCGAGCGCGCTGCGCCCCTCCGCGTAAGCCGCCTCCTTGACGCGCTCGATCAGGGAGAGCTCGCGGTCCCGGTTGAGCTCCGGGACCAGTCCCTCGAGGCGCCGCTCGATCTCGCCGGTGGGGATGTTGATCAGGTCGGTGTGGTCTATATGCCGGCACTCCTCCCGGTAGCCCTCCGAGAACCGGCGCACGTAGCGCTCGTCGCCGAACAGGAGCGTCTGGCGCCAGCCGCGTTTCCTGCGCCCCTCTCGGGCGAGCCCGCCGGCCTGCTCGGCGAAGCGCTCCCGGTTCGCCTCCATCCGCTGGTCGTGCTGGTCGCGGCCCGCCGCCGAGACCGCCTCACCGCGAGCCGGGTCACGGGGCTTCTGCGCCTTCCGCTCGCGCCACTCCTCGCCGAAGTACTCGAGCTCCCAGTCGTGCAGCTGCTCGACCTTGCCGAGTCGCCAGTCGAAGAGACGAACGCGTTCGGAGGAGACCGCGGCGATGCCCAGGGGCGCGCCGTCGTCCAGCACCTCGAGCAGTCCGTGGACTGCCGCGGTGGGGCCGTGGAGCACCTCGGTACGCGGAGCCTGGACCTGAACCCCGTACCAGCGCTCCTCTCCCTCCTTGCGCGCGACCTCGACGAAGCCGAGCAGGCCTCGCGGCTCGTCTGGGTCCGGCTCTCCCTCGAACTCCTCGCGAAGCCGCTCGGTCGTGGCCGTCAGGGCGAGCCGAGCGTCATGGTCTTCGATCTCCCCGGCGCGGTCCGCCAGGTCGGCGAGCTCGTTCCTCAGCTCGGTCCTCCAGGCGGCGCTGCGGTCCGCGGGATCGATCCGGGCATACAGCGAGATGACCCCGTGCTGCGGGCGCCAGGCCAGCAGTTCGGCCGGCGTCTCCTCAGTCGGCGCGCTGAGCGTCTCGGGGTGGAGCACGGTGTCTCCTCAGCCTATGACGACGGCATGGCTCACACGCTCCTGCTCACCGTTCTTCGGCCCCCGGAAACCCGCCGCGGGGTGCCTAGGCGGCTCGCGCGGGCGTCGCGCCGGCGTCGAGCTCGAGCTCGCGGGCGATCGCCTCGCGAGCCTCGGCGGGCTCGATCACCACCAGCTCGCCGGCGCCCTTGAGG
>JBOGZI010000297.1:0-10344 GCA_050697275.1 Solirubrobacterales bacterium
GCGCGGGAGTGGAGCACATGGGGCGCGTCCCGATGGGGGCGAACCTGGCCAACGGCTCATACGGAACCCCGTACCCACAGGAGCTCATGGACCGCTACGAGCTCGTGCCCCAGGGGATCTCGGCGGAGATGATCGCCGACAAGTGGGAGATCCCCCGCTCGGAGCTCGATGAGATCGGCCTCCGCTCCCACACCCTCGCCCATCAGGCGACCGAGGAGGGCCGCTTCGAGCGCGAGATCATCCCCTGGCAATCGAACGGCGACACCTACGTCACGGACCAGGGCATCCGCCCGCCGACCGAGGACAGCCTCGAGAAGCTCGCCTCGCTGAAGCCGGCCTTCAAGGAGGACGGCAAGGTCACCGCGGGCAACTCCTCGCAGGTCTCCGACGGGGCCGCGGCGGTGCTGCTGATGACCCCGGAGAAGGCCAAGGAGCTCGGCCTGAAGCCGCGCGCCAAGCTGGTCGACCAGACCACGGTCGGCGTCGACCCGGTGATGATGCTCACCGGCCCGATCCCCGCCACCCGGACGATCCTGGAGCGGAACGGGATGAAGATGGACGACATCGATCTGATCGAGATCAACGAGGCGTTCGCCTCGGTGATTGCCGCCTGGAGGCGCGAGCTGGAGCCCGACATGGACCGGGTCAACGTCAACGGCGGCGCGATCGCGCTCGGCCATCCGCTCGGCTCGACCGGCGCGCGCCTGCTGACCACGCTGCTGCACGAGCTGGAGCGCTCCGACAAGGAGACCGGTCTCGTGACGATGTGCTGCGGCGGCGGGCTCGGCACCGGCACGCTGATCCAGCGGGTCTGAGGATTCGACTCATAGCCGCGCTGCTGCCGGCCCTGCTCGCGGGGGCGGCGCTCGCCGGCTGCGGCAACGAGGATGGTGAGGGGGAGGGCGTGGTCGTCCCCCCCGAGGGCCTGGTCCCGAGCAAGCTCGACTACATCTCACAGGCCGACGGGCTGTGTGCGTTCTATGAGAGCCGTGTCGAGCAGCTCGGTCGCCAGCGGTTCGGCCTCACCGCCAAGGACTTCAAGGTGCTGCCCTCCGGCCGCATCGTCTTCCGGCCGGGTCGGCGCCCGAGCGATGCCGAGATCGAGCAATTCGTCGCCGGCACCGCGGTTCCCAACCTGCGCGAGCAGCTCGAGGAGCTGCGGGCCCTGACGCCGCCCAGGGGCGACGAGCAGCGGGTGGCGGCGATCTTCGACGCGGCGGAGCGCGCCGTCGACGGCCTCGAGGCGGATCCGCAGGCGTTCGCGGACGATGCCGCCGTGCGGCGCCTCTTCGCGCCGGCGAGGGCGGCGGGCCGCCGCTACGGGATGAGGGAGTGCGGGTTGTGAGCGCGCGGGCGACCCGCCCGGCCGGCGCCCACGCCCGCGGCAGCGCCGAGCGCTGGAGCGAGGAGGACCGGGCGCTGATGGCATCCGACAAGGTCCTGCGGGGGCTGATGGAGGAGGGGGGTCCGATCGACCCGGCCACGGACCGCCGCGGCAGCCGCCCGGACCCCTACGAGGCGCTCGCCCGCGCGATCGTCGGCCAGCAGCTCTCGACCAAGGCTGCGGCTTCCATCTGGAACAAGCTGCTGGACCAGTTCGCCGGCGAGCCGCCGACGCCCGAGCAGCTGCTGAAGCACCGGGCGGCTCGGCTCCGCAAGGCCGGCCTCTCCCGCGCCAAGGTCGAGTTCCTCAAGGACCTCGCAAAGCGGGTGAAGGACCGACGGCTCGACCTGAAGCGCCTTCGTGACCTCCCCGACGAGGACGTGGTCGCTGAGCTGATCGAGGTGAAGGGGATCGGCCGCTGGACCGCGGAGATGTTCCTGATCTTCCATCTGGCGCGGCCGGACGTCGTCTCGGTCGGAGACCTGGGCATCCGGCGCGCCGTGCAGATCGCCTACGGGCTGGAGGAGCTGCCGGGGCCGACCGAGCTCGAGCGGATCGCCGAGGAGTGGCGCCCCCATCGCACGCTCGCCTGCCTCTACCTGTGGCGCTCGCTCGCCAACGCGCCAGCATGAGGTTTACCGGATCCAACCCTCGGGGCAGGGGTCACAGGAAGCGAATCGCAAGCGAACGAAAGGGACGCCTATGAGAAGGGCAGGTTTGCTGCTCGCCGCCATGCTCACAACCGGTCTGATTGCGGCTGGCTGCGGCGACGATGACGGTGGTGATGGCGGCAACGGCGACGAGGCCCTGACGAAGGAGGAGTTCGTGGCTCAGGGCAACCAGATCTGCCGCGAGGGGAACCAGGAACTGGACGCGATCGCGAATCAGAGCTTCCAGCGAGAGCCGACACCCGAGCAGGAGGAGAGGTTCGTCAACGACGAGGTGATCCCGAACATCCAGGGGCAGATCGACGAGATCCGCGCGCTCGAATCCCCGGAAGGGGACGAGGAGACGATCAACGGGATTCTCGACGACGCCGAGGCGGCGCTGGACGAGATCAGGGCGGACCCGTCGCTGATCGAAGCCGATCCGGGCCCCTTCGCCGAGGTGAACCAGCAGCTCAGGGAGTATGGCCTGAGCACCTGCGGCTCGGGTTAGC
This sequence comes from Solirubrobacterales bacterium, assembly GCA_050697275.1. Classification (GTDB taxonomy): domain Bacteria; phylum Actinomycetota; class Thermoleophilia; order Solirubrobacterales; family 70-9; genus JBOGZI01. The sequence continues at coordinate 2,544 of JBOGZI010000297.1, forward strand.
GGGCGACCCGAGGTCGAACCGCGCGGAGGGGCGCCGGCCGGGCGCCCCTCCGTCGCATTAGGCTCAGCTGGTGGCTGCCCTCGATCGCATCTCGATCGCCGCGATCGGCGACACCGCCGGGGAGCTCGCCGCCGAGGCGCAGGCGGCCGAGGCGGCCGGGATCGACTGCATCTGGGCGCCGGAGCTCTTCCGCAGCTCGGTCACCCAGGCGACCTGGCTGGCGGCCAAGACCGAGAGCGTCGGGATCGGCACGGGGATCGCCTGGGCCTTCACCCGGAGTGCCTTCATCCTCGCCGTCTCGGCGCTCGACATCGACGAGATGTCCGGGGGGCGCTTCCGCCTCGGCCTCGGTGCCGGCGTCAAGCGCCTCAACGAGACCTGGCACGACGTCGAGTACGGCAAGCCCGCGCCGCACCTGCGGGAGACGATCGAGGCGACCCGTCTGATCATGGAGAAGGCCTCGAGCGGCGAGCCGATCAGCTACGAGGGCTCCGGCTACCAGGACATCGAGATCAAGGGCTGGGTCCGGCCCCACAAGCCGGCCCGCGACCGCGTCCCGATCTACGCCGCGGCGATGCGCGAGGGAATGTGCCGGATGGCGGGCGACGTGGCCGACGGGCTGATCGGCCACCCGATGTGCCCGCCGCGCTGGCTCGACGAGGTGGTCATACCCAGCTTCGAGCGGGGGCTGTCCCGCTCGGACCGGCAACGCTCCGAGCTCGACTTCGTCCCCACCGTCTGCTGTGCGATCGACGACGACGAGGCGCGCGCGATCGACGCCGCCCGGCGCACGATCGCCTTCTACTCGACCGTCCGCACCTATCGGCCGCTCTGGGAGCTGCACGGCTTCGCCGAGGCGGCGGAGGCGGCGGGCGACGCGTTCCGCAAGGGCGATCTCGCCGCAGTCCCCGAGCGCATCCCCGACGAGATGGTCGAGGCCTATACCGCCGCCGGCCCGCTCGACAAGGTGCGCGCCCGCGTCGCGGAGGTCGCGGAGCGGGGCGACGGCGTCTTCCTCACCCCCGCCACCTACTTCATCCCGCCCGAGCAGATCGGGGAGTACCAGCACCGCATCGTCGAGGCCTTCGCCCCGCGGGCGGCGACCGGCTGAGGGGCCGCGGTGAGGCGCCCGCGCCGCCTGCTGGTTCCGGGAGTGATCACGGCCGGGGCGGCGGTGATCGCGGTCGGGGTTCTCCTCGACCGCGAGGACCGCGGCGGCAGCCCGCGGCCCGGCGCCGAGGAGGCCCTGGGTCTGTCTGACTACCCCGACCTGGGCCGCTGCGTGGACCCCGGCGCCGGAGCCGGGAAGGACGACGAGGGGCTCGAGGTCGACGAGATCGCGGCGAAGGTGGAGCGCCTGCGCGGGCTGCGGTTCAGCGAACCCCCCGAGGTGGAGCTGCTCGAGGCCGATGAGCTCGAGTCGCGCCTTCGAGAGGACTTCGACCAGGAGATCGAGCGCTCCGAAGTGGAGATCGACCAGCGCACCCTGACCCTGCTTGGGGCGCTGCCCGAGGACCAGGACCTCTACGGCCTCTATCGCGACGCCTTCGCGGAGCAGGTGGCCGGCGTCTACGACCAGAGGACGGGCGAGCTGCTTGTCCTCGCCGGCGAGGAGGAGGGGGCGCTGGAGCGGATCACCCTCGCCCACGAGCTCGAGCACGCCCTCGCCGACCAGGCCCTGGGCCTGCCGATCGCCGATGACCCCGACCTCAGCCGAGCCGACTCGCTGCTCGCCCGCACCGCGCTGGTGGAGGGCGATGCCACGCTGACCATGGAGCTCTACCTGGTGCGCCACGTGGGCCTCGGCGATCTCCTCGGCACGATCGATGCCGGCATCTTCGGAACGACGGAGCAGGATCTCGCCGAGCTCCCGTACGTCCTGCAGCAGGAGCTGCTCTGGCCGTACGTCGCGGGGGCCGAGTTCGTCTGTCACCTCTACGCCAGAGGCGGGTGGCGCGCGATCGACCGCGCCTACGAGAGTCCCCCTGCTTCGAGCGACCAGATCATCTTTCCCGGGCGCTACGGCGAGTCCGTGGGCGACCCCCGCGATCCACCGCCGCTGCAAGGGCCCTGGACGCGCCTGGCGCGGACCGAGTTCGGTGCGGCCCATCTCCTCTGGCTGCTCGAGGCGCCGGGGGACGATCCCGGCCGTGGCCTGCCTCGCCCCCGTGCCCTGGTCGAGCCGTGGCGAGGCGGGGAGTTGACCCTCTGGAAGCGGGGGGCCGAGAGCGCGGCGGGCATCGCACTGCTCGAGCGGGGCCGCTCCGGGGCGCTCTGCGCGGCCGTCTCGGGGTGGTACTCCTCGGCCTTCCCCGACGCCGCCCGCCGCCCCCCCGAAGCGGGGGAGGGGTTGGTCGCCGAGGGCGAGGGGCAGTCGGCGGTGATCCGCTGCCCGCCGGGAGAGGTGAGGGTCGGGATCGCGCCGACGCTGTCCGTGGCCCGTCGCCTGGCGAGCTGACTCAGTCGCCGGGGAGGCCCTCGATGAACTCCACGAACTTGCGCGTGTCGCGCAGCGGCGCGCCGTGGCCGAAGAGGACCAGTGAGGGCTCGAGTGGGGCGAGCTTCTTGACCGAGCGGCGGTTCCGGAGCGGGTCGGGGGTGAGGTACGGCTTCGGCTCATGCAGGCCGGGTAGACCGGTGAGCTGGTCGATGTTGGTCAGCACGTCGCCCAGGACCAGCACCCGGTCCGACTCCCGCCAGAACGCGACGTGGCCCGCCGAATGCCCCGGCACCTCGAGCACCTTGAAGCCCGCCACATCGTCACCCTCCTTCAGCGCGCGGTCCACCTTGTGGCCGGGGCCTACGAATATCCGGAAGTAGAACTGGGCGATCGGATTGCCGGGTTGGAGCTCGCCGATCAGGTCGGGATTCTCCGCCGCGGGCACGTCGCCCTCCGGGCACCAGTACGGGATGCCGAGCGCCTCGCAGACCTCGTGGCTCGCCCCCTGATGGTCGGGGTGGGCGTGCGTGAGGGCGTGCGCCTTCACCTCGCGGCCCCTGAGCTCGCGCAGGATGCGCCCTCCCGAGTGGCGGGTGCCGGCGTCGATCAGGACGTCCTCGACCAGGTAGGCGTTGATCGTGTACTTGGCGACCGTGCCGAACACGGGCCGATGGCCGCGCACGTGCCAGACGCCGGGAGCGAGCTCCTTCACCGGCGCGACGCTACCTCAGTGGGCGACGCCCGTGCCGCCGCGGGGATCGCCGCTGTGCCGGGCGAGCTCCTCGAGCCGCGCGATCTGCCGCTCGCCCTCGACGCGAACCGGATCCCCGTCCGGGAGCCCCTCGATCAGCCGCTCGATCCGGTTCCTGATCTGTAGCGCGAAGTGGGGGGTGGAGGGGCCCGCCAGGGCGCGGATGTCCTCGACGGTCACCTTCCGCCCGGGCTGGAGGCGGTCCGCTCGCTCGACCTCGCTCACGGGCTGCCCGCGCCCTGTCCCGCGCTGCCCTGGTCCGCGCCCTGCCCGGCGCCGCCCTGGTCCGTGTCCTGCTGCTGCTGGGGCTCGGCCTCGGGCTGCGCGGGGCCCGCGCCGGCCTGGCCGGACCCGGCCCCGACCTGTACTAGCTCAGCGAGCTCGTCGAGCTCGGCCTGCACGCTCGCTCCGATCGCGGAGGCGTCTCCGATCAGCCAGATGTGGTTGTACACGGCGCGGGTGGGGTCGTCTTCATAACCGGGCTTCAGATCCAGCAGGAAGCCTCTCAGGTCGGGAGGTAGGGCGTCCGGCGTGTCGGTGACCAGCAGGGGGCCCCACTTCCCGCTGGCCGACAGGGTGGCCGCGGCGGCCGCGTCCAGCGGCCGGGAGCCGCTGGCCAGCACCATGCCGTGACCGGGATCGTTGATGTCCCAGCCGAACGAGGAGTCCGAGAAGCGGGCGAAGGCGATCGAGTTGGCGACCGGACCCTCGGCGCCGATCCGCTGCGTTCCCGCGGCCACGCGCTCGATCTCCTGTCTTGCCTGCTCGGAGATCACGGACTCCGGGCCGAGCAGGTAGACGGGCACGCCCGAATGGCGTCGCAGCGCCTCCAGCGTCGCGGCCGGCACCTCGTTGCGCCCGCTGAACAGCACCGGGTCGCCCGAGCGCGCCGCCCAGGAGGCCGCGGGCATCGCGTAGGCCGGACGGTCCAGGCTCGCGACCACGATGTGGGCGGGCTCGGTCTTCAGCAGGCGCTGGCGGAGCTCGTCGATCGCCCCGGCCAGCTCGGCGGGTGCGGACCCCTTCAGCTGCTCGGTCTTCAGCCCCGATGGTGCGCCGGCCTCGCCCACCAGGTAGACCGCAACGTCGGCGGGGCTCGTCCCGCCGCGCGGCTCGAGCTGAGCGAGCGCCAGCGCGGTGGACTCGGGGACCTCGCCCTTCTGGCCGACCAGCAGCGGGGCGCGCAGGGGAGGCCCGGCGAGGACGGAGGCGGCGATCCCCGCCTGCCAGTCGCCCTCCCCGACCATCACGGCGGCCTCGATCGGATCGGCGCCGGGGGCGGGCGGATGGGTGGCGAGCGCGGTGGCGGCGGCGTCCGCGATCGGGTCGGGGCCGCTGACGCGGGTGGTGTTGCGGGTCGCGACCAGCGGGAACCCCAGGGTGCCCACCGGAGCCTCCTGGGGATCGTCGGACTGCACCGAGACCGTGACCACCCGGGTCTCCCTATCGGTCGGCTGGTCGTCTCCCGGCAGCAGGATGACCAGGGCGAGGGCGAGGAGCGCGGCGCCGGCGATCCCGCCGGCGATCAGGAGGCGGCGGTCGGACCGGCCGAGCAGGTCGTAGCGGACCCAGTCGTAGGCGTTCTCGAGGGGCTTGGGGAGGCGCACGGTCGAGGAAAGCTATCCGTCCCCGGGCGGCAGGTGGCGGGTACCACATCCGGCGTCCGCGGGTCCGGTAAACTGGTTGACTGACCAGTCAATCAGTCGCCCAGGAGGCCGGCTCGGAATGGATTTCGCACTGAACGAGGAGCAGAGGGAGTTCAAGGACCACTGCCGCCGCTTCGCCGCCGAGGTGATCCGGCCGGCCGCGCCCGAGCACGACGCGGACGAGTCCGTGCCGTGGGAGGTGATCAAGGAGGCCCGCGGGTGGGGGCTCCACGGCCTCGACCACATCCAGCGCCTCGGTGCAGATGCCGACGGGCAGCTCTCCGTGATCTACGCCGAGGAGCTGCACTGGGGTTGCGCCGGCATCGCCCTCGCGATCTCGGCCTCCTCGCTCGCCGCCGCCGGCCTCGCCGCCTCCGGCACCCCCGAGCAGATCGCGCAGTGGGTCCCGCAATGCTTCGGCACCGACGACGAGATCAAGCTGGGCGCCTATGCCGTCACCGAGGCGGGCGCCGGCTCCGACGTGAAGAGCCTGCGCACCACCGCCAAGCTCGACGGCGACGAGTGGGTCCTGAACGGGACCAAGGTCTTCATCTCCAACGGCGGGATCGCCGACGTCCACGTGGTTGTCGCCACCGTCGATCCCGAGCTGGGACACCGCGGCCAGGCCTCCTTCGTGATCCCCAAGGGGACGCCCGGTCTCCGGCAGGGCAAGAAGGAGACGAAGATCGGCATCCGCGCCTCGCACACCGCCGAGGTGGTCCTGGAGGATTGCCGGATCCCGGTGGAGAACCTGCTCGGCGGCATGGACAAGCTCAACAAGAAGCTCGAGCGCGCGCGGTCGGGCCAGAAGTCCGGCGCTTCGAACGCGCTCGCCACGTTCGAGATGACCCGTCCGGTGGTCGGGGCGTCGGCGCTCGGCATCGCCCAGGCCGCCTACGAGTGGACGCTCGAGTACCTGGGCGGACAGACCGTCGACGGGGGCAAGCCCGCGCTGGAGGAGCAGCGGATCCAGCAGGTGCTGGCCGATGTCGCCACCGAGATCGACGGGGCGCGCCTGCTCGTGCAGCGCGCCTCCTGGATGGGCCGCAACGGGATCCCGATGACCGGTGGCCAGGGCTCGATGTCGAAGCTGAAGGCCGGCGACGTGACGATGTGGGCGACCACCACCTTGATGGACCTGGTCGGCCCCTACGCCCAGTCCACCGAGTGCCCGCTCGAGAAGTGGTTCCGCGACTCGAAGATCTACCAGCTGTTCGAGGGCACCGCCCAGGTACAGCGGCTGGTGATCTCGCGGATGCAGGCGCGCACCTACCAGGAGCGTCTGGCCGCCGCCGCGGAGGTGGCGAGGGACGCCGTCGGGGGCGCGAACGGTGCCTCGAGCAACGGCGCGCCTGCGGGCCCCGCGGCGAAGACCGGCGAGCAGGAAGCCGCGGCCGCCTAGCCACGGCTGCAACGCCCCGTTCAGACCCGGTCCGGCCCTTTCGCGAACCTTACGGGGGGCGCCAGCAGGTCCTCTACCCTGCTCCCGGACCGGTGACCTGGAGGCGTCAGGAGTGATGAGCGAACCGCCTTCTCAGCCCTCAACCCGAGCACCCCAGGGGCGCTCGCCCCTCGCGGCGATCTGCGCTGCGATCACCATCTTCGCCGGCGTGCTCGCTGTGGGCGCCCAGGCCCAGACCCAGAACCTGCAGGAGCGGCTCTCCGAGACCGAGTCCAAGCTCTCCGAGGTGACCGAGCAGGAGGGCGTCCTGACCACTCGGATCAGGTCCGAGAGCGCCCAGCTCGAGCGGCTCGAGGTGGAGGTGGCCGAGCTGCGCAATCGCGAGGCGGCGGTCGCCGCGGAGCTCGCCCAGAAGGAGGCCGAGCTCGACCAGGCTCAGGCGCGGCTGCAGGCCCTCCGCGAGAAGCTGCGCAAGGCGATCGCGCTGCTCGAACAGCGCCTGGTCGCGATCTACAAGTCGAGCGAGCCCGACGTGCTCACGGTGATCCTGCAGTCACACGGCTTCGACGACCTGTTGGAGCGCACCGAGTACCTGCAGCGGCTCCAGGACCAGGACGACTCGATCATCTCGAACGTCCGCGAGCTCCGCGACCAGATGCGGATCACCGTGAACCAGGTGAAGGCCGCCCGCGACGCGATCGCCGAGCGGAAGCGGGAGCTGGAGCGCACCCGGGCGAAGCTCGAGCGGCGCACCGCGGAGCTCGCCGCCGCCCGCAAGCGCAAGCGCGCAACTCTGGGCGAGGTCCGCCAGCAGAAGCAGCAGCTGGAGGGCGACCTCTCCGAGATCTCAGAGCAGATCCAGGAGCAGCTCGCCACCCTGGGGGGCGGCGCCCTTCCGGCCGGTCCGATCAGGGCGGGCGCGGGCGGGTTCATCTGGCCGGTCAACGGCTCCGTCACCTCCGGCTTCGGGATGAGGTGGGGCCGCATGCACGAGGGGGTCGACATCTCGGTTCCCTCCGGGACCCCGATCCGGGCCGCGAAGTCCGGCTCGATCGTGCTCGCCTCCGCGTACGGCGGCTACGGCAACTACACCTGCGTCAGTCACGGCGGCGGCCTCTCCACCTGCTACGCGCACCAGTCGCGGTTCGCCCGCACCAGCGGCTCGGTCAGTCAGGGGAGCATCCTCGGCTACGTCGGCTGCACCGGACACTGCTTCGGCGACCACCTCCACTTCGAGGTTCGTATAAACGGCCAGGCGGTGGATCCACTCGGGTACCTTTAGTGGTCGAGGACGGCGGCTCCGCGGGGTCGCCGTACCGAAGCGACGAGAGCTAAAGGACTAGCCGGAAATCTACCGATAGGACCAACGTGAGTACGCGCAGGATGCGCGCCGCGAGAGAGGGGGAGACTCACGTTGGCGCAAGGACGACGCAGACCTATCTCGCCGGGATCGGCGCAAGCGGAGCCCTGCTGGCCGGCGCCCTGGTGACGCTGGTGGCGCTGGTCGGGGTGGTCTCCTTCAACGTCTGGCCCGAGTCGCCCGGCGGCACCGGACCGGGCGG
>JBOGZI010000298.1:0-4317 GCA_050697275.1 Solirubrobacterales bacterium
GGCTGGCGCCGGCCGCGGCGACGCCGGCCGCGGTCTCGGGCTCGATCCCGCCGTCAACCTCGATCGTCGTCTCCCCCACAGTTCGTCGCAGCCGGGCGACCTTGTCCGGGGAGCTCTCGATGAACGACTGTCCGCCCCAGCCCGGGTTGACCGTCATGCAGAGAAAGACGTCGGCGTGGCCGACCAGCTCGGTCGCCGCCTCGACCGGCGTCCCCGGGTTCAGGGCGAGACCGGCGAGACAGCCGAGCTCGCGGATCGCGTTCAGGGTGCGGTTGGCATGGGGAGTCGCCTCGGCGTGGAAGGTGATGCAGTCCGCCCCGGCCCGGGCGAACTCCTCGATGTGGTCCTCGGGCCGCTCGATCATCAGGTGAACGTCGATCGCCCCGCCCGCGTCGTGGACCTGATCGGCGATCGACCCCGCGACCAGCGGCCCGATGGTGATCGGCGGAACGAAGTGGCCGTCCATCACGTCGACGTGGATCAGGCGCGCTCCCGCCGCCATCACCTCCTCCACCTGGGCGCCCAGCCGTGAGAAGTCCGAGGAGAGGATCGAGGGAGCGACGCGCGACGTCCCGAACAGCTCGCGCCGGGAGGCGGGTGCCTTTTCGGTCGCGGCTTCCACGATCAGATTCCGCCCATCACTCCCTGCGATCGCGATATGCGGGCGATCAGCGAGTTCATCGTTGGCGCAATCTAGATGCTCCGCAACATGGAATGGCCACACTGCTGGCAGCGCATGTCCTCGCTGCGGCTCATCCGGCTGATCGTCCCGTGCTCACCGCAGTTGGGGCACTGCGAGACCAGCTCGAAGCGGCTCAGACAGAAGACGCAGACGAAACGCCCCGGCAACTGCGCCGGTCGCAGCCACGGTTCCCCGCAGCCCGGGCAGTTGGGCCGCCGCATCATGCCCTCCGTCGCCTCGGGTGCCTCTGGCGAGCCTCCCAGGCCGCCGTCGCTTCGCTCGGCCATACGACGAGAGTAGCGGTGCCTAGGCAGTCCGTTCAGGGGCGGGGTGGCCGCGCAAGAAGTCCGCCGCCTCCATCGGCTTGCCGCCCGGAGGCTGAACCCGCCGCAGGAGCAGGGCGTCGGAGCCGCAGCCCAGCAGCAGCTCCTCGCCGCGCGTCTCGATCCGGCCGGGATCCGGCCCGCCCGGGGTCGCCCGCGCCGCGTGCACGCCGAGTCGCTCCCCTCCCTCCAGCTCGAGGAAGGCGCCCACGTGCGGGGTGAGCGCCCGCACCACTCGCGCCAACTCCTCCGCCGGACGCGACGGATCGAGCCGGCGCTCCCCCGGCGCGATCTTCTCGGCATAGGTGGCGAGCCCCTCGTCCTGATCCGTGAAGTGGAGCTCGCCCGCCTCGAGCCGGCCGACCGCCTCGACCAGCAGCTCGCCCCCGAGCTCGGCGAGGCGGGCCGAGAGCGTCCCGTAGTCGTCGTCCGGCTCAATCGGGATCTCGCTCTGCAGCGCCACCGGGCCCGAGTCGAGCCCCTCGGTGACGCGCATGATCGTGACGCCGGTCCGCTCGTCTCCGGCCATGATCGCGCGCTCGATCGGCGCCGCCCCGCGCCAGCGCGGGATCAGCGAGGGATGCACGTTGAGCATGGTGAGCTCGGAGAGCAGCGGCTCCTTGATCAGCTGCCCGAAGGCGCAGACCCCCACCGCCGCCGGCCCCGCCTCCCTGAGCGCCTCGACCGATTCGGGCTCGTTCACGCTGGGCGTCTGATGCAGCTCGAGCCCCAGCTCGCGCGCGGCCTCGGCCGCGGGCGGGGGAGCCAGCTTGCGACCGCGGCCGCGAGGGCGGTCGGGCGGAGTGACCACCAGGGACGGACGGTGGGGGCTCTCGGCGAGGCGTCGCAGCACCACCGCCGCGAACTCCGAGGTTCCCAGGAAGGCCGTCCTCAATCTTCTGTAACGGGTCGCTCCTCGGCTCCGCCCTGGCCGGCGCCGTTGCCGGCGGCCTCGTCGTCGGGCCGCTCGGGCGCGTAGGTGCCGCCCTCGCGGAGCGCCCTCAGCGCCCCCCGCCGCTGCTCCCGCTCCGCCCGGTCGATCATCAGCACACCGTCGAGATGGTCGATCTCGTGTTGGAGCACCCGTGCCTCCAGGCCGGCCCCCTCGATCTGCAGCGGGGCCCCCTCGGAGTCGAGTCCGCGGACCCGGACGTGAAGCGGCCGCTCCACGTCCACGATCACGCCGGGCAGGCTGAGGCAGCCCTCCTCGGCGCTCACCAGGTCGTCGGAGGACCACTCGATCTCCGGATTGACCAGCACCGTCGGCTCCGCGTCGCCGCCCGCCTGGAAGACGAGCAGGCGGCGGAGCACCCCGAGCTGGGTGGCGGCGAGCCCCACCCCGGCCGCGTCGCGCATCAGGCCGATCATTCGCTCGGCGTCGGCGGCGAGGTCCTCGTCGAACTCGCTCACGGGGGACGCGGGCGAGCGGAGCACCGGATCCCCGAACTTGACCACCCTGGCGAGCGCCGCGGCGCGGCGCTCCATCGCCTCGGCGTCGAGACCCTCAGGCTCGCCGGCCTCGAGCGGCGCATCCCCTTCGATCGCCTCCGCGGCTGCTGCCGCCTCCTCGGTCATGGCGCCGAGTGTAGTCCCGGCCTATTGCGGATCGACGTCGACCGAGATCGCGACCTCGCCCAGCAGCCGGCTCCGCACCGCATCGGAGACTGCGGCGCGAATCGCCTCCGCGGTGTCCCGGCGACGCTCGGACTTGACCACCAGGCGCCTGCGGTGCCTGTCGCGCAGGCGGAACAGCGGCGCCGGCCCGAGCAGCTCGGCGTCGGCGGGCAGCGCCTCGGCGAGCAGCTCCCGGACCGACGCCGCGGCGCGCTCGACCCGGGGCTCCTCCTCCGAGGCGAGCACCAGCTCGACCAGGTGGGAGTAGGGCGGGTAGCGCAGGGCCCGGCGCCGCTCCAGCTCCCCGGCGAGGAAGCCGGTGGCGTCGTGCTCCGCCGCCCGCAGGATGCTCGGCGCACCCGGGGCGAGGGTCTGGACCAGGACCCGCCCGCCGGCCGCCCCGCGCCCGCTGCGCCCGGCGAGCTGGGTGATCAGCGAGAAGGTGCGCTCCTCGGAGCGGAAGTCGGGCAGCCGCAGGGTGCCGTCGGCGTCGAGCACCACCCCGAGGGTCACCTCCGGGAAGTCGTGGCCCTTGGCCACCATCTGGGTGCCGACCAAGACCCCCGAGGGCGCCTGGTCGAAGCGCCGCAGCAGCTCCGTGTGTCCGCCGGCGCCGGCGCTGTCGGAGTCGAGCCGGAAGATCTCGAGCGGGGCGAGCAGCTCGGCCAGCTCCGCCTCGATCCGCTGGGTCCCCGAGCCGACTCGGGCGATCGTCACCGACTCGCAGCTCGGGCAGCGCTCCGGGCGGGGCTCGAGATGGCCACAGTGGTGGCAACGCAGCACACCATCACCGGCAGCTGCTCGGCTCCGCCCCCGCGCTGCCGGGGGCAGGTGCAGAGACAGCGAGACGTCGCAGTTCGGGCACTGCCAGGCGTGACCGCAGGAGCGGCAGGCCAGGTGCGTGGACCAGCCGCGCCGGTTGATCAGCAGGATCGCCTTCCCGCCCGCGCCCGCGACCTCGGCGAACGCCTCCGCGGTGCGGGGGTGGAGCGGCCCGCTCACGCCTCCCCGCATGTCGACCACCTCGACCGGCGGCAGTGGGCGCCCGTCGATCCGCTCCGGCAGCTCCAGCCGCGGCAGCTCCTCCCAGCTCTCCGCGCGGGGGGTCGCCGAGCCGGCCACCAGTACCGCGCCCGTGTCCGTGGAGCGTTTACGGGCGACCTCGCGGGCGTCGTAGCGGGGATCGCTCTCCTGCTTGTAGGAGGAGTCGTGCTCCTCGTCGATCACGAGCAGGCCCAGCTCGCCCACCGGGGCGAAGACGGCCGAGCGTGGCCCGACGCAGATGCGCGCCTCGCCGGAGCGCAGCCGGCGCCACTCGTCGTAGCGCGCCCCGGCGGGCATTCGGGAGTGCAGCAGCGCCACGGTCTCCCCGAAGCGTCGCTTGAACCGGTCCACGGTCTGCGGCGTCAGCGCGATCTCCGGCACGAGCACGATCGTCCCCATCCCCCGCCCGAGCGCCCTCCGGGCCGCCTCGAGATAGACCTCGGTCTTACCCGAGCCCGTGACGCCGTGCAGCAGGAACGCCCCGCCCTCGCCGAGCGCCTCGGTGATCGCCTCAGTGGCCCGTCGCTGGGCGCTCGTGAGCCCGACCGTCTCCCGAACCGCCCCGACCGAGGGCGACGCCGGGCGGCGGCGGCGCTCGACCTCGCGGGTGCGAATCAGCCCGCGCCGCTCGAGCCGCCGCAGCGCGGCCCGGTC
>JBOGZI010000299.1:0-8015 GCA_050697275.1 Solirubrobacterales bacterium
TCCAGATCGGCTGACGATTGCGAATCTCGCTCGCGCGCTGCGGTTCCCCGTGGATTTCTTTCACGGCGACACGCTGGACGAGCCGCCGATTGATGGTGCGAGCTTCCGTAGCCTCAGCAAGCTGACCGCTCGCAAACGGGATCAAGCGTTGGCTTCGGGTGCGCTGGCGCTCATGCTTGCGAAGTGGATTGATGAGCGATTCGATCTACCGGAGCCGGACGTTCCCCAGTATCGGGACGTGGACCCTGAGACTGCGGCTGAGGCGGTCCGCAGCGCGTGGCGACTTGGGCAGCGCCCGGTCAAGAACATGGTCCATCTGTTGGAAGCACACGGAGTCCGGGTGTTTTCCTTGGCCGAGGAATGCCATGAGGTAGATGCATTCTCTTTCTGGCTCGGACCTGTTCCTTACGTCTTCCTCAACACCAAGAAGACCGCTGAACACAGCCGGATGGATGCGGCCCACGAACTTGGGCATCTGGTTATGCATGCCCACGGTGGACCGTCGGGGAGGGAGGCCGAGACTCAGGCGCAAGCCTTTGGCGCAGCTTTCCTAATGCCAGCCGCAAGCATCGTGGCGGAGGTTCCACCTGGGGCGCGGCTCCCTCAGCTGGTCAAGCACAAGCAACGCTGGAAGGTGTCAGCCTGGAATATCGCTCATCGATGCCACAAGCTCCGCCTTCTCACGGAGTGGCAGTACCGATCCATCTGTGTTGCGCTGAGTAAGCGGGGGAAGGCAAACGAGCCAAGACCTATGCGCCGACAAGAAACGTCTCAGGTGTTGCGCAAGATCTTCCGAGCACTCAGGGCAGAGAACGTCACAAAAGCCGAGGTTGCTCGGCAGCTTCACGTCCCTGCCGATGAACTGAACAAGTCCATGTGGGGTTTGGTGCTGACAACGCTGGAAGGGAGCAGGCAGATAAGCAGTGGGGCGCAGACGGAGCGTCCTGCGTTGAAGGTGGTCTAGGACCGATTTGACCAGCGCGCACGGGCAGCGCGTTTTGCTGATTCGCTGCGTTGCTTCGCCGTCATCTTCTTGGCGCGAGCCTTGCCACCCTTCTTTCCGCCCCTGCGCCCTAGGTCGACTGCAGCAGGATCTTTGTCCTCATCGGGATCGGGCGGTGGAGCGTCGCCAACGGCCTCATCCACAATGCTCGACGCGAGTTCGTTCAGGTCCCGTGGCTTGCGTGAGCGCTTCGGCATGGCTCTCCGAGGATACCTGCCGATCCAGCCATGCAGATCGGAGCCGCCGTGTCAAGTTTCAAACTGACCCACTACCCGATTGCGAGTTGGGCGCCCGCTTAACCTGCGCTCAACGCGGGCGGCCGTGCGGACGATGCAGGGCGCCGAGGGACGTGGCGATCAGGTAGCGCGCCGCCGCAGGCGCGCCAGCCGCTCGCGCAGCTTCGCCTCGAAGCCGCGCTCGGTCGGCTCGTAGAAGCGCTCCTCTCGCACGGGCTCGGGGGCGAGGGGCTGGTCGGTGACCGCGTCCGGCTCGTCGTGCGGGTAGCGGTAGCCCTCGCCGCGCCCGAGCTGGCGGGCGCCGGGGTAGTGGGCGTCCTGGAGGTAGGGCGGCGGCTCGGCCGCCCCGTGCTCGCGCACGTGGGCGCCGGCGCGGGAGATCGCCCGGGTCGAGGCGTTCGACTTCGGCGCCAGCGCCAGGTAGGCGGACGCCTGGGCGAGATTGAGCGCGCACTCGGGCAGCCCCACCCGGTCGACCGCCTGGGCGGCGGCGTTGGCCACCACCAATGCCTGCGGGTCGGCGTTGCCGACGTCCTCGGAGGCGAAAATCACCATCCGCCGGGCGATGAAGCGGGGGTCCTCGCCGCCCTCCAGCATCACCGCCAGGTAGTAGATCGATGCGTCCACGTCGGAGCCGCGGGTCGCCTTGATCCAGGCGGAGATGTAGTCGTAGTGGCGATCCCCCTCCCGGTCGTAGAGCAGAGCCTTGCGCTGCAGGGCGTCCTCGGCGGCCTCCATGGTCACCGCCGGCTCGCCCGCGGCACGCGTGGTCTCCACTGCGCGCTCGAGCGCCGCCAGCGCCACCCGCGCGTCGCCACCCGCCCTGGTGGCGAGCATCTCGAGCACCTCGCCCGGGAGCTCGGGAGCGTCCGAGATCCCGCGTGGATCCTCGAGGGCGCGCCGCAGCAGCGCCTCGACCTCGGTAGCGGTCAGAGGCTTGAACTCGTAGATCTGGCAGCGCGAGAGCAGCGCGGAGTTGACCTCGAAGTAGGGGTTCTCGGTGGTCGCCCCGATCAGGGTGAGCAGCCCCTCCTCGACCGCGGGCAGCAGCGCGTCCTGTTGGGCCTTGTTGAAGCGGTGGTTCTCGTCGAGGTAGAAGATCGTCGGCCGGCCCGAGGTCCGGCGCTGCTGGGCTCGCTCGATCACCTCTCGCACCTGGGCCCGCCCGGCGTTGACCGCCGAGAGCTCCTCGAAGGCGCCCCGGGCCCGGGCCGCGATGATCCGGGCCAGCGTCGTCTTGCCCGTGCCGGGTGGCCCGTAGAAGATCGCGCTGTGCGGATCGCCGGACTCGATCGCCACCCGCAGCGCGGAGCCCTCCTCCAGCAGTTGCGCCTCCCCGACGAACTCGTCCAGGTCGCGGGGGCGCATCCGGGTCGCCAGGGGCGCCTCGTCCGCCGGCACCCCGGTGCGGCCGCGCTGCTCCTCGGTCTCGAAGAGCTGGTCGTCGCTCATGCATCAAGTATGAGCGCACGGATGACGTTCATCCCGCCTTCGCCACCGCCTTCCGCGAGGTGCGGCTAGCGTCCCCGCCCCTGTCTCCCCTCGAGCTGATCGCCGTCGCCGTCTGGTCCTTCGCCGTCTCCTTCGCGGGAGGACTGGTGGGCCTGGTGCTGGGGAATCTGCGCCTGCCGCTGATCGTGCTGGTCGGCAGCTCGCCGCCGGCGGCGGCCGGGGCCAACGTGGCGATCTCCGGGGCGGTCGAGGTGCTGCGCTACCGGCGCCCCGAGGGAGACGGCGGCCCCCCGACCACGACCGAGCTCTTCCTCAACGCGGCGCTGGTCGGCTTCGGGGTCGGCCTACTGGGCGGCTTCGTCGGCCTCATCCTCGGCTCGCTGCGGCTGCCCGCGATGGTGAAGTGGGCGGGGGTCGGGCCCTATGCGGCGGTGGGGACGAATGCCGCCGTCGGCGTGGTGGTCGGGATCGGCGGGCTGCTCGGGCACCTGCCGAGCGGGATCGACTGGGAGATCCTCGCGGTGGGCGCCGCTGCCTCTGCGCCTGCCGCCTACCTGGGCGCCCGCTTCACCGGGCGGCTCGACGAGCGCCGGCTGCTGGGGGCGATGGCCGCGGTCCTGGTGATCAGCGCCATAGCGATGGGCGCCCAGGCGATCGCCGGCTAGGGCTCGGTCGAGCGCAAGCGCCACAGCGGTTAGCCTGGTCCCGATGGAAGGAGGGACCGCCCACGCCGCCCCCTCGGCCGGAGTCGGCGCCGACGCGGTGAGCCTGCTGCAGCACCTGATCCGGATCGACACGGTCAATCCGCCGGGCAACGAGGCCCGCGTGCAGACGAAGTTGCGGCCGATGCTCGAGGGGGCGGGCTTCGAGTGCGAGCTACTCGCCGCCGAGGAGGACCGGCCCAACCTGCTGGCGCGCCTGCGCGGCGAATCCGACGGGCCGACCCTGACCTACCTGGCGCACGTCGACACGGTCCGCGCCGATCCGAAGGAGTGGAGCCGCGATCCCTGGGGAGGCGAGCTGCTCGACGGCTGGGTCTGGGGGCGCGGCGCCCTCGACATGAAGGGCCAGGTGGCCGCCGAGGTGGCCGCCTGCGTCTCGCTGGGCTCCAGCGGTTGGCGGCCCGCCTCGGGCGAGCTGCTGCTGGTCCTCACCGCCGACGAGGAGGCCGGCGGCAACCTCGGCGCCCGCTGGCTCTGCGAGCAGCATCCGGACAGGGTCCGCAGCGACTACGTGGTCAACGAGGGAGGCGGCACGCTGATCGAGCTCGACGGCCGCCGCCTCTACTCCCTCAGCGTCGGCGAGAAGGGGATCTTCCGCGTCCGCCTGACCGCCAGGGGCCGGGCTGGGCACGCCTCCCTGCCGAAGGTGGGGGACAACGCCCTGCTCAAGCTCGCGCCCTACCTCGCCCGCCTCTCCGAGCAGCCGCCGCCCGAGCCCTCCCCCGAGGGCGAGGCGTTCCTCTCCGCGGCGCTCGGCGAGCCCTTCGAGGGCGCCGACGGGCTCGCGGCTGGGCTGGAGCGTCTGCGGGCCAGCTCTCCGCTCCTCTGCGACCTCCTCGTCGAGCCGATGGTGGGCGTCACCCTCAGCCCCACCCGCGCCGCGTCGGGCAAGAAGGCGAACGTGATTCCCTCGGAGGCCGAGGTGCTGATCGACTGCCGGGTGCCGCCCGGAATGGGGGAGCGGGAGGCTCGCGAGCGGATCGAGGCCGTGCTGGGGGAAGGCGACTACGAGCTCGAGTTCAGCGAGGCGGTGGTCGGGAACAGCTCGCCATTGGAGTCGCCGCTGGCGGAGGCGATCCGCGACTGGCTGTCCGAGGCGGACCCCGGGGCCGGGCTCGCCCCGACGGTGATGCCCGGCTTCTCCGACAGCAACTGGTTCCGGACCGCCTTCCCCGAGGCGGTCGTCTACGGCTTCTGCCCCCACCGGGAGATCGGGCTGCTCGAGGCGGCGCCGCTGATCCACGCCGCCGACGAGCGGGTGCCGGCCGCCGACCTCGAGCTCTCCGCGGGGTTCTTCACGGCGCTGGCGAGGCGGATCCTGGGGTGAGCGCCGAGCCGGCCAGCTGGAACGGCGATCGCGAGGGCGGGGCCGAGGAGGAGGAGTACGTCCTGCGGCTCGGCGGCATGGCGCTCCGCAACGGCCTGCTGATCCACGGCCCAACCTCGTGGGCCGCGGCAGCGCGCGACGACTCCGGGGAGATCCGGATCGCTTCCGGGCCGAAGCCGACCCTCGCTCCCGGGCTGGCCGGGCGGATGCCGCTGCTGCGCGGGCCGCTGCGGCTCGCCGAGGCGATGCTGCTGATCCCTCTGGTCCGGCTCAGGCTGAGGTCGGCCCGCCTCCCCTTCGAGGATTTGCGCGTGCTCGCCGCGATGCTGATCGCATCGAGCGCCAGCCGCGCCCTGCGGCGCGGACGCAGCAGCGCCGGCCGTGAGTTGGTGCAGGCGGCGCTCGGTCTCGCCCCGGCGCTGGTCGCGCTCAGCGACCGCAACCTCGCCGCCTACCACGGGGTCGAGCACAAGGCGATCGGCGCCTATGAGGCCGGCTCCGACGACCCGGCGTCGGCGACCAAGGAGCACGAGCGCTGCGGCTCCAACCTGGTCGCCCCGATGCTGGTGCTCTCGGCGGCAGGTCAGCTGCTGCTCGACCGGGGCCTTAAGGAGCCCGGCCCGCTCGCCCGCGCGGCGGTCGGCGTCGCCAGCGCCTCGCTCGCCGCGGAGATGTTCGCCTGGAGCGAGCGCAACCCGGACACCACGGCGGCGCGCGCCTTCCACCGGCCCGGCCACGAGATCCAGCGCCTGATCGCCACCAAGGAGCCGACCCCCGAGCAGCTCGAGGTCGGCATCGCCGCGTTGGGCGAGATCCTCAAAGTGGAGCAGGAGGCCGGCGCCGAGGACGAGTCGGCGGTCGAGCCCAGGCCGACCTGAGTCAGGCCGGGCGCGAACAGCTCGCTCGAACGCTCGCGCTCGGTCATCGCCCCGTCGCCAGGTTGTCGCGCCAGCTCGCGTGCTTCGGCTCCCAGCCGAGCTCGCGCTTCGCCTTCGCGTTCGACGCCCCGCGGCCCTCGGTCAGCATCGTCACCGCCGCCTCGCCGGCGATCAGGCGCCCGATCCACCGCGGCACCCGCCGCGGCTTTCCGACGCCGAGCTCCTCGCTGAGCACGGTGATGAACTCTCTCGCCGGCACGGGATCGTCGTCGACGACGTTGTAGACGCCGGAGGCTCCCCGCTCGAGCGCCACCGCGGTGGCATCGGCCGCGTCGGCGACGTGGATCAGCGACAGCATCCCGCCGCCGTCGCCGACGATCGGGAAGCGCCGGCGCCTGATCGCCTCGAGTTGCTCGCCACCGGGGGCGAGCGAGGTGCCGGGGCCGTAGAAGCCCCCGTAGCGGAGGGCGACGCCCTCGATTCGGTCGTCCTCCGCGACCGCGCGCTCGAGGTACCGGATCGCCTCGAGGGTCTCCCGCATCTGCGCCGGCGGCGATGGGTCGAGCGGCTCGTCCTCGCTCTTGACCGCGGCGCCGTCGCGCGCGTAGGGCCACCCCGCGAAGCTCTGGGCGACGAAGCGGCGGACGCCCGCGGCGCGCCCGGCGGAGAGCAGGTGGTCGGTCGCCTCGGTTCGCAACCGGTTCGTGAGCGCGAAGCTCCGCGCGAACTTGCGCACGTTCACGTCGTCGAGAGCGGTGAGCTGGTGGACGATCGCCTCCGGCTCGGCCTCGGCGACCGCGGTCGCGACCTGCTCGGGATCGAGGGCGTCCGCGATCACCGGGGTGGCGCCCAAATCGGAGACCAGCCGCCGCTTCGATTCGCTCCTCGTCATCCCGGTTACCTCGTGCCCCGCTCCGACCAGCCGCGGGATCAACTGCTTGCCGATGACGCCGGTGGCGCCGGCTACCAGGATCCTCATGATGCTCCTCTCTTCGCCTTCAACCCAGTGACGAGATGGCCGCGACGTCTGTGACATGGAGCCAACCGGGTGCGTGGCGGGGGCGGAAGCGGCCCCCTGAATAGACTTGCCCTGTGCTCGACCGGATCGACCACATCGGCGTCGCCACCGGCGATCTCGAGGCGGCGATCGCCCTCTACGAGGGGACGATGGGCATGCCCGTCGCCCACCGCGAGACGGTGACCTCGCAGGGGGTCGAGGCGGTGCTGCTCGACGTCGGGGAGGGCCACGTCGAGTTGCTCAGCCCCCTCGGACCGGACACCCCGGTGGGCAAGTACCTCTCGAAGAAGGGTCCCGGGCTCCACCACGTCGCCTACTCGGTGGCGGACATCGAGGACGCGCTCAGCCGGCTCAGCGACGCCGGGCTCGAGCTGATCGACGAGCAGCCGCGGGCGGGGATCCGGGACTCGAAGGTCGCCTTCCTGCATCCGCGCTCGACCGGCGGCGTGCTCACCGAGATCGTGCAGCCGGCGGAGGCGCATTGAGCGGCCCGCGGAACAGGGGAGCGCGCTGATGGCGGCGACCTCGCGCGTCTCGATCGGCTTCGCGGGCGGCCAGGTGGTCGAGCTCAAGATCACCGACGCCAAGCTGAAGGAGCTGCGCGAGGCCCTCGACAAGGCCGATGGCTGGGCGGACCTCGAGACCGAGGACGGCATCGTCTCGATCGACCTGCGCCAGGTCGTCTTCCTGCGCGGCGCCGCCACGCCCGCCAGCATCGGCTTCGGCCGGTGAGGCTGCGCCACCTGCTGCTGGCCGCGGCCGCCGCGATCGCGGCGGTCGCCTTCTGGTGGCGGAAGAACCCCTCCGCCTGCCCCTACGGCCAGCGCTTCTGGGTCGAGGCGCCGCATCCGTTCATCACCCGCGCCCGCCTGCGCGAGGTGCTCGATCCCCGGCCGGGGGAGCAGGCGCTCGAGCTGGGGCCCGGCACCGGTTACTACACGCTCGACGTGGCCGAGTGGGTGAGTCCCGGCGGCTCGGTCGAGATCCTCGACGTCCAGCAGGAGATGCTCGACCACACCATGGCCCGGGCCACCGAGCGCGGCGTCGCCAACATCACCCCGACCCTGGCGGACGCCACCAAGATGCCCTACGAGGACGCGAGCTTCGACGCCGCCCTCCTGGTCACCGTGCTCGGCGAGGTGCCCGACCAGGACGCTGCCCTGCGCGAACTGGCCCGGGTACTGAAGTCCGGCGGGCGGCTGGTGGTCGGCGAGCTGCTCGGCGACCCGCACTACGTCCCGCACCGCGCGCTGCGCCTGCGCGCAGCCGGCGCCGGACTCGCCTACGAGCGGCGGTCGGGGAGCGCCCTGGGCTACTTCGCCCGGTTCGCCAAGCCCGGGCCCGAGGCTCCGGCGGCCTAGGCGAGTGCGGTCCACAGG
>JBOGZI010000300.1:0-6033 GCA_050697275.1 Solirubrobacterales bacterium
CGCCGGGCCCGACCCCGAGACCGGCGACCTCGCCCGAATCCCGGACTGAGCTCCGGCCCGAGCGGGGCCCGCCGGTGGCGGCTGGGCGCGAGAATGGCGTCCGTGAGCGAGCGCGGCGAAGCCGTCAGAGCGGGAATCCTGGTCACCGGCACCGAGGTGCTGAGCGGCTACGTCACCGATCGCAACGGCCCTTGGCTGTCGGAGCGACTCGGCGAACTCGGGGTCGAGGTGGCGCAAATCAACTGCGTCGGGGACCGCCGCGAGGACCTCGAGGCGGCGCTTCGCCACATGCGCGAGGACGGCATCGACCTGATCGTCACCAGCGGCGGCCTCGGGCCCACCGCGGACGACCTCACCGCCGAGGTGGTGGGCCGTTTCGCCGGGCGGCCGCTGGTCCTCGACGAGCGGATGGAGGAGAGGATCGCCGAGATCCTGCGCGGCTTCGCCCGGCGGCTCCGCTTCGACCCCGAGGCGCTGCGCGAGGCGAACCGCAAGCAGGCGATGGTCCCCGAGGGAGCGATTCCGATCGACCCGGCCGGGACCGCTCCCGGCCTGGTCGTGCCGGCGAACGGCCAGGTGGTGATCGTCCTGCCCGGCCCGCCGCGCGAGCTGCAGGCGATGTGGCCGCAGGCGATCGAGACGCCGCCGGTCCGCGGGCTGCTCGAGCGAACCCGGCCGTTCGACACCCGTTCCATCCGCATGTTCGGGATCCCGGAGTCCGAGCTGGCCAAGGCGCTGCGCGAGATCGAGCAGGAGGCCGACCTCGGTGAGCTCGAGATCACGACCTGCCTGCGCGGCGGCGAGCTGGTGATCGACGTCCGCCACCGGCCCGAGGGGACCACGACCGCCGAGACGCTGATCGAGGGCCTCGACCGCCGCCTGGGGCAGTTCACCTACACGCGAGAGGGCGAGGCGGTCGAGGAGGTGATCGCGCGCCTGCTCGACGGCCGCAGGATCGCAGTGGCGGAGTCGTGCACCGCCGGGTTGCTGGCGGTGCGCCTCACCGAGCGCCCGGGCGCCTCCGAGTACTTCAGCGGCGGCGTCGTCGCCTACTCGAACGAGGCCAAGGTCGAGCTGCTCGGGGTCGACGAGGCGCTGCTCGAGCGCCACGGCGCCGTCTCGCCCGAGGTGGCGGAGGCGATGGCCGACGGCGCCCTGCAGCGGTTCGGAGCGGAGGTCGCCTGCTCGGTGACCGGCATCGCCGGGCCGGACGGGGGAACCGAGGAGAAGCCCGTCGGCTACGTCTGCTTCTGCGTCAAGGCGGAGGCAGGGGAGAAGCTGCCCCGCGACATCGTCCTGCCGGGCAACCGCGCCGACATCCGGGACCGCTCGACGATGGTGGCGCTCCACCTGGTCCGCTACCTGCTCGAGGGTCGCGAGCCCCCGCGATGAGCTCCGACGCGTCGCGCGAGGCCGAGCCCCGCCCGATCGAGATCGACGACGGGGCGATCGCCGAGCTTCGCGAGCGGCTGGCGAGGACGCGCTGGCCCGAGCAGGGAGCGGAGGGCGGCTGGGAGCTCGGCACCGACCTCTCCTATGCCCGTGAGCTCTGCGACCACTGGAGGGAGCGCTACGAGACGAAGCGCCTCGAGCGCCTCAACGAGCTCGGCAGCTTCGGCTGGGAGGACCTTCATTTCCTGCGTCTGGAGCCCGACGGGCCGCCGCGGGGCTCGCCGGTGGTGCTCCTGCACGGCTGGCCCAGCGGCCCGATCGAGTACGAGCCGGCCGCGCGCCGGCTGGCGGAGGGCGGCCGTGAGGTGGTCGTCCCCTCGCTGCCGGGGTTCGCCTGGTCGGCCGATCCCGGCGAGGCCCTCGACGTCACCGGGATGGCCGCGCGGATCCGGGCGCTGCTGTCGGAGGGGCTGGGCCTGGAGCGCTGCGCCATCGCGGGCGGCGACTGGGGCGGGACGGTCGCCGCGCGGATCGCCTTCGACGCCCCCGAGCTGGTCGTCGGGCTCTACGGCAGCACCCCGGGCGTCCTGCCGAGGCCCGGCGACCTCGCCAGGCCGCCGATGAGCGAGGCGGAGATCGCCTACGTCGAGCGGGCCCAGCGGTGGCTGCGACGGGGCGGACACCACATGGTGATCCAGGCCGCAGCGCCGGACGTGATCTCGCCAGCCCTAACCGATTCGCCCGCGGGACTCGCCGCCTACCTGGTCGAGAAGTACCGGCGCTGGAGCGATTGCGGCGGCGACGTCGAGCGCCGCTTCTCCAAGGACGACCTCTGCGACTTCCTCACCATGTTCTGGACGACCGGCTCGATCTCCAGCTCCATGCGCCTCTATTGGGGTGAGGGGCGAAACCGTTGGCGGCTGGCCCCGAACGAGCGAATCGAGACGCCGGCTGCCGTTGGAGCCTTCCCGCCGGGGATGCGCTCAGGGCAGGGTGAGGGTGCGATGCTCGGCAATCCGCCGCGCGAGTGGACCGAGCGGGTTCTCGCCGATCTCCGTCGCTGGACCCCGATGCCGTCCGGCGGCCACTTCGCCGCCTTCGAGGAGCCGGAGCTCTACGTCAGCGATCTGGTCGGGTTCCTGGATGAGCTGGGCGCCGGGCAGGTGTCCTGAGTTTGGGTCGCGTAAGGACAACAAGTCAGGACGCTTCCCCCGTAGATCAGTCGAACAGCTTCCGGGTGCGGTCGAGTACCAGCTCGGGGCGCTCCTCGACGATGAAGTGGGTGGCCCCGGGCACCACCTCGACCTCCATGCGGGGCGCGTTGCGCTCGTAGCCGTCGAGCCTGAAGTGCTTCTGGACCGAGTCCTCTGCGGGGAAGAGCAGCAGGGCGGGGCACTCGAGCTGCAGACGCCGGTACTCGCGCATCTGCAGGTGCAGGCGCAGCGAAGCGTGGCGGTAGAGCAGGCTGGTCGCCTCGGCGCGCGCGGGCTCCGCGAACTGCCCGGCGAAGACCTCGACCTCCTCGTCGTCCCAGACGTCGGTGCGGGCGCCCAGCCAGAGCAGCATCGGGTTGCGGTCGACGGCGCTGCGGACCACCGCCGGGCCGAGGCGGGGGGTGGCGAGGACCCACTGGTACCAGAACCGCCACGCCGAGAGTGCGCCTCTCAGGTCGGGGCGGACGAAGGGGTGGACGATTCCCGCCGCCAGCAGCCGCCGGACGCGCTGCGGCTGGCGCAGGGCGAGGACGAACGCCGTCCAGCCGCCCCAGTCATGCCCCATCGCGTCGACCGGCTCGGAGATGCCGAGGGCGTCGAGCAGGGCGGCGACGTCCCGTGCGAGGACCTCCGGGTCGTAGCCGCCCGGCGGAGCATCGGTCCAGCCGAAGCCCCGCAGGTCGGGGCAGATCACCCGGTGGCCCTCCGCGAGCGGCCCGATCTGGCGGCGCCACATGAACCAGTGCTGAGGCCAGCCGTGGAGCAGAAGGAGCGGCGGGCCCTCGCCGGCGGTCGCGACGTGCATCCGCAGGCCGCCGGCGCTGACGAAGCGGTGCTCGACTCCCTCGACCTCCGGCATCGCGCGCTCCATGGGCGGGCGAGTCTAGGGAGCGGCCGGCCGCGGGGGAGAGAAGGGCGCCGCGGCGGCTCAACTCCTGGTGCGCGAGGCGACGGGAAGTAGCGTTCCGGCGTGGTCAAGGAGCGGCTCAAGAGCCCGCGGGCGCGCCTCTTCGTCGCGCTCGATCTCCCGGAGGGGTTGCGCCGGGAGCTGGTCGCCTGGCAGGAGGGCTTCGACGACCCCGCCCTGCGGCCGGTAAAGCCGGAGTCGCTCCACATGACCCTGGTCTTCCTCGGCTATCACCCGGAGAAGGAGATCGAGCGGATCGCGGAGGCGGCGCTGGGGGTCGAGGCCCCGGCGCCGGAGATCGAGCTGGCGCCGGAGCCGGTCGGCGTCCCGCGGGGCCGGCGGCCGCGCCTGTTCGCGCTCGACGCCCCCTCCGAGGGCGCGGTGGAGCTGCAGGGGCAGGTCGAGCGGCGGCTGGTCGAGGCCGGCTATTACGAGCCCGAGAAGCGGCCCTTCTGGCCGCACCTGACCGTCGCCCGGGTGAGGCCTGAGAGGCGCGGTTCGCGGAAACCCGCCCTGGTGGAGAACCCGCCGGGCCCGCCGCCCGAACACACGTTCTTACGTCCGATCCCGCTCGTACGTTTGATCCTCTTCCGCTCCCACCTGAGGCCGCAGGGAGCGGAGTACGTCCCGCTTGCGGAGAAGAACTTGAAGCCGGCCACGACAGAGAGGTGATCTGAGAGATGGCAAACGAGAACAGCAAGCCCAACCTGAGGGAGGCCGGCGACAAGGACGCGAAGGCGCGTGACCAGGCGCTGCAGGCCGCCGTCACGCAGATCGAGAAGGAGTTCGGCCAGGGCGCGCTGATGAAGTTGGGCGACGGCGCGATCGAGGTGGAGACGATCTCGACCGGCGCCCTCTCCCTCGACATCGCGCTCGGCGTCGGCGGCGTGCCGCGCGGGCGGATCGTCGAGATCTTCGGCCCCGAGTCCTCGGGGAAGACGACCCTGATCTACCACATCATCGCCGAGGCTCAGGCCCGCGGCGGCGTTTGCGCCTTCGTCGACACCGAGCACGCGATCGACCCCGTCTACGCGCGGAGGATCGGCGTCAACACCGACGAGCTCCTCATCTCCCAGCCCGACTACGGCGAGCAGGCGCTCGAGATCGTCGACGTGCTGGTCCGCTCCGGCGCCGTGGACATCGTCGCGGTGGACTCGGTCGCGGCGCTGACGCCCCGCGTCGAGCTCGAGGGCCAGATGGGCGATCAGCACATGGGCCTGCAGGCGCGGCTGATGTCGCAGGCACTGCGCAAGCTGGCGGGCAACCTGAGCCGGGCGAAGACGATCTGCCTGTTCACCAACCAGATCAGGGAGAAGATCGGCGTCATGTTCGGTAGCCCGGAGACCCAGCCCGGCGGCCGGGCGCTCAAGTTCTATTCGAGCCAGCGGCTCGACATCCGCCGCATCGAGACGCTGAAAGAGGGCACCGAGGCGGTCGGCAACCGGGTGCGGGTGAAGGTGGTCAAGAACAAGGTGGCGCCGCCCTTCCGCCAGGCCGAGTTCGACATCGAGTACGGCACCGGCATCTCCAAGGAGGGCTGCCTGCTCGACCTCGCCCTCGAGCACGACCTGATCCAGAAGTCGGGCTCGTTCTTCTCCTACGGGGAGACCCGGCTCGGGCAGGGCCGCAACAACACCAAGCAGCACCTGCGCGAGAACCCGGAGCTCGCCGCCGAGCTGGAGCGCAAGCTGGGCGAGAAGCTCGGGGCCGACGAGGAGGAGGCGGCCCGCCCTGCGGCGGAGCAGGCCGCCGACAAGGCGAAGGCGGCGGAGGCGATCGCCGGGGCCCGGGGCGCCGAGCAGGCTGAGAAGCCGAAGCGGGCCCGGAAGGCGCAGAAGAAGGCCGCGTAGCCCCGCCCGATGGCCCGGCGGGACGAGGATCCCTTCGAGCTCGCACTGCGGGCGCTCTCCTACAAGGAGCGCACCGAGGCGGAGCTCCGGGGCTGGCTGGCCGAGCGCGGGGTGGAGGAGGCCGAGCGGGAGGACGTGCTGCTGCGGCTCGCCGAGGCGGGCGCCGTGGACGACGAGAACTTCGCCCGGCGCTACGCCGAGGACAAGCGCGAGCTGGCGGGATGGGGCCCCGAGCGGATCAGGCGGGCGCTCGAGACGCGCGGGGTCGCCGTGGCGCACGTGGACGCCGCGGTGGCCGGGTACGACGAGGCGGAGCAGCTGAGGCGGGCGGCTGCACTGCTCGGCGAGCGGGGGCTTCGCTGCGACTCCGACGCGGAGCGGGACCGGGCGCTGCGCCTGCTGGTGCGGCGCGGCTATTCGCTCGAGCTCGGCTACGAGGCCGTGCGAATCGCGGAGCGGGGGCGCTCCGAGGCCGCCTAGGGTCGCCCGCGCGATACCGCCGCGGGCGCTAGGGATAGGATCAGCGCCCGATGGACGGCAGCGACTTCTTCATCCTCGGCGGCGCCCTGGTCGCCGCGGCGCTGATCCTCTCCGCGATCGGGATCCGCGGCAGCGGCTCGTTTCCCGGCTCGCGCCCGCTACTGGTCGGTGTGACGGGGCTGTTCGCCGC
>JBOGZI010000301.1:0-19192 GCA_050697275.1 Solirubrobacterales bacterium
CTCGAGCCCTAGACGGCCGGAGGGGCCGGCGCCGCCGGCCCGCTGCGCGCCCGCATGGAGAGCAGGATGCTGACGATCAGGATCCAGATCGCCATGCCCAGGAAGGCAGCGAAGCCGATCGGGGTGACCGCGATAACCCCGAGCACGATCGCCACCCAACCGAGCCACTTCGGCAGCGCGCCATGGCGCACGACCGAGAGGCCCGTTGCGAGCAGGACCAACTGGGTCCCCACCGCCAGGGGCATGAAGTCGTTGTCCCATAGGGCCTGGAGCGCCTGCACCGCCACCGGATCGACGTCGTCAGCCGCTTCGGCGAGCGCGAACAGGATCGTGCTGTCGATCGCGGCGCCGACCGCGACGATCACCGCGCCCGCGAACGAGACCGCGGAGAGCACTCCTCCTTCCCCCTCCGCCGCGCGCAGGACCCTGCGCAGGTAGCCGAAGAAGAAGACCAGGAGGGTGGCCGCCATTCCGACCAGCGCGGCGCCGAACTGAATCGAGTCCTTGTCGTCGCTGTAGAACGCGACGATCTCCTCGACCGGGTCGTCCGCGGTAGGCGGCTCGCCGCTGAGTGCGAAGCCGACGATCGCGAAGACGATGAACGCGACCCCGGTGAGTGGCGCCAACCATTCGTTGCTTCTGTTCATTGCTCCTCCTCTGAGTGCCTGTGGCAGGAAGCGCCTCCCCGGGGCGCGGGCGCAGTATTACCCTTGTGGTGCGAGGGTGCTCCGGAGATGCGAGGGGGCTCCGCCAGGAGCCACCCGTTTCATCAGGAGGAGCAACCCGTTTGCTGGAGAGGTGTCCGAGTGGCTTAAGGAGCGCGACTGGAAATCGCGTGGGCGGGCTTGTACCTGCCTCGTGGGTTCGAATCCCACCCTCTCCGCTGATCACCGGCATCCGCGACCCACGGGCGTTAGGCCTGCCGGTCAAATAGCCTTTCGGCCGCAATGGCCCGCGTGCAGACCGTGAGGGGGCCGGTGGAGGCCGGGGAGCTCGGCACGACGCTGATCCACGAGCACCTCCGCAACTGGGACGAGGCGGTCCACATGCAGTGGCCGAACGCCGGGACCGCCAAGGAGGAGCCGCCCTACGAGGCGGGGCCGGGCGAGGACCTCGAGCTCGCCATCGAGGACGCCAAGACCGCCGTCGAGCTCGGGGTGAAGACGATCGGGGAGCCAACCGCGATGTTCCTCGGTCGCGACGTCGAGTTCCTGCGCCGGGTCTCGGAGGAGAGCGGGCTCCAGGTGGTGCCCTGCACCGGCATCTACACCTACGACTACCTGCCCCAGTTCTTCCTCAACCGAGGCCCCGACCAGATCGCGGACCTGTTCGTGGGCGACATCGAGCAGGGGATCCAGGGGACCGAGATCAAGGCCGCCTTCATCAAGTGCGCGGCCGACGAGCCGGGCGTGAACGAGAACATCGAGAAGGTCCACCGGGCGGCGGCGCGGGCGAGCGTGCGCACCGGCGCGCCGATCATGGCTCACACCCGCCCCGCCAGCGACACGGGCCCCAGGCAGATCGAGATCTTCGAGGAGGAGGGCGTGGAGCTGGCCAAGGTCCAGCTCGCCCACACCGGCGACACCGACGACCTCGACTACATCGAGCGGGTGCTCGACAAGGGGGTCTGGATCGGGCTCGACCGCTATGGGTTGGAGCACTTCCTGCCCTACGAGAAGCGGCAGAAGACGACCCTGGCCCTGCTCGAGCGCGGCTACGCCGACCGGATCTTCCTCTCGGCGGACTCGAACTCGACCATCGACTGGTACCCGCCGGACGTGATCGAGCAGCTCGTCCAAGCGGAGATGGCGAAGGACTGGAACATCCGCATGGTCCCCGAGAAGGTCCTTCCGGAGCTGCGGGAGAGCGGCATCACCGCGGAGCAGGAGCGGACGATGATGGTGGACAACCCCGTCCGCTGGCTGACGGGCTGAGCTCCGGGCCGCCTAGGCTTGGGCCGTGGCGGACGCGAACGATCCCGGACTGCTGACGGCGCCCGAGACCGCGCTGCTCACCGATCAGTACGAGATCACGATGGCGGCCAGCTACCACCGCCGGGGGATGAACGAGCCCTCGGTCTTCGAGCTGTTCGCGAGGAGGCTGCCGCCAAACCGTGAATGGCTGCTCGCCTGCGGGGTCGGGCCGGTGCTGCGGCTGATCAGCGAGATGCGCTTCGGCGATCGCGAGCTCGGCTACCTCGCCGAGACCGGATGCCGCGACGAGTTCCTCGATTACCTGGCGGAGTTCCGCTTCAGCGGGGACATCGAGGCGATGCCAGAGGGCACGATCGCCTTCGCGACCGAGCCGCTGCTGCGCGTGACGGCCCCCAGGATCGAGGCGCAGCTGCTCGAGACGCTCCTGCTCAACCAGATGAACTTCCAGACCATGATCGCCACCAAGGCGGCCCGCGTCGTGCTGGCGGCCGGCGGGGGCGAACCCGGCTCCGGCGAGGGGGTCGTCGACTTCTCGCCGCGCCGCGACCACGGGGTGGACGCGGCGATGAAGGCGGCACGCGCTTCCGCGGTGGCCGGTTGCGGCGGCACCTCGAACGTGGCGGCGGCGATGCGCTACGGGCTGC
Source organism: Solirubrobacterales bacterium (assembly GCA_050697275.1). Lineage (GTDB taxonomy): Bacteria > Actinomycetota > Thermoleophilia > Solirubrobacterales > 70-9 > JBOGZI01. Next base: position 2,579 of record JBOGZI010000301.1, read on the forward strand.
GGCCGGTGGGCACGATGGCCCACTCCTACGTGCTCAGCTTCGAGAGCGAGGCCGAGGCGTTTCGCGCCTTCATGGAGGACAACCCGGACAATGCGCTGCTGCTGGTCGACACCTACGACACGCCTGAGGGCGTGCGGCGGGCGATCGAGGCATCGCGGCGGACCGGGGTGCCGCTCGCCGGGATTCGCCTGGACTCCGGTGACCTGGCGGCGCTGTCGCGGGAGGCGCGCCGCCTGCTCGACGAGGCGGGGATCCCGGACGCGCGGATCCTCGCCTCCGGCGACCTGGAGGAGGGGCGGATCGCGGAGCTGTGCCGCGGCGGCGCGCCGATCGACCTCTGGGGCGTCGGGACCGACCTCGGCACGAGCCGCGACTCGCCGGTCGTGAACGGCGTCTACAAGCTGGTTGCCGATCTCCGCGACGGCCGCTGGCGCGGCGTCGCGAAGACCTCTCAGGGCAAGGCCACCCTGCCGGGACCGAAGCAGGTCCTGCGCCGCTTCCGCTCGGGCCAGATGGCAGGCGACATGGTCTCGGCGGCCGACGAGGACCTCGAGGGCGAGCCGCTTCTCGTCCCCGCGATGCGCGACGGTGAGATCGTGCTCGCCGAGCCGATGGAGCGAATGCGGGAGCGAACCGACGCCAGCTTGAGGGCGCTGCCGGAGGGCCTGCGGCGCGGCGGCGGCCCGCCCTATCCGGTCACGCTCTCCGAGCGGCTCCGCGCCACCGCCGAGCGAGCCGGCGACTCAACGGCGGGCTGAGAAGAAGTCCTCGAGCAGCGCTGCCGACTCATCCGCGAGTAGGCCCGGCTGGACCTCGGGGCGGTGGTTGAGCGCCGCCGAGAGCGGCGGGGCGAAGAGGTCGATCACGCCGCCGGCGGCCCCGCCCTTGGGATCGGGCGCCCCGAAGAGGAGGCGCGGCACCCGGGCCAGCGCGATCGCGCCCGCGCACATCGCGCAGGGCTCCAGCGTGACGTAGATGCTCGTCTCCGCCAGCCGCCAGCCGCCGAGGCGCTTCGCGGCCTGGCGCATGGCGAGCACCTCCGCGTGGGCGGTGGGGTCGCGGCGCAGCTCGCGCTCGTTGCCCGCGGCACCCAGCACCTCCTCACCCCGGGCGACCACGGCGCCGATCGGCACGTCGCCGTGCTCGGCGGCGCGCTCGGCGAGCTCGAGCGCCCGCTGCATGACCCGCTCGTCGGCGGCGCTGAAGCCAGGCTCGGCCATCGGCGCCCAGTATCGCCGCAACCGGGCCGAAGCGAGATCTGCAGGCAACTTTCAACGCAGGGCGGTGTTTCGGGGGTGAGCCGGCGCGCGCCGGCCAGCCTCGAGGGGAAAGCTGAACCGAGAATGCGGAAGACCTTTGCCACAGCCGCGCTCACCTTCGCCGTCGCGCTCGTGACGGCGCCCGCCGCGCCTGCCGTGGTCGCCCCCTCGGGTGCCGACTATGTCCCCGGCGAGCTGCTGGTGCGCTTCGCCGGCGAGCGCGAGCGGCTGATCGACCTCCCCCCGACGGTCGCCGTCGGCGAGGCGGCGCGGGCGCTGCAAGCCAACCCCGAGGTCGCCTACGCGGTCCCCGACTACATCGCGCGCACCTCCGCGGTCCCGAACGACTTCGGGCTCGTGGGCGGGCCGGGCGGCTGGCAGCGGACACAGTGGAACTTCCTGCCCTGCGGCTCGGTCTGCGGTCAGTCCACGACGCCGCTCCCGTTCGAAGCGCGGGGAGGGATCAACGCCCCCGGCGCCTGGGAGGTGCTGAAGACCCGCCGGGCGCCGGGAGCCAAGGGCGTCAAGGTCGCGGTGCTGGACACCGGGGTGGCCTACCTCACCGAGAAGCCCAGGTTCCGCAGGAGCCCCGACTTCGCCAAGAAGCAGTTCCTCCCCGGATTCGACTTCGTCGACAAGAGCAAGATGCCGCTCGACCGGGACGGCCACGGCACCCACGTGGCGGGCACGATCGCCGAGCGGACCGGCAACCGTTTCGCGCTCACCGGGCTGGCCTATCGGGCCAAGATCATCCCGGTTCGGGTCCTCGACGCGGAGGGATTCGGCAGGGCGCGCGACATCGGCCGAGGCGTGCGCTTCGCGGCGAAGCACGGGGCAAAGGTGATCAACATGAGCTTCGAGTTCTCCGGCTCCGTCAACAGCTGCGCCAAGATCCCGACGATCTGCTCGGCGATCAGGTTCGCCGCCAAGCGGGGCGCCGTCGTGGTCTCGGCGGCCGGGAACGAGAACGGCCAGCCGGTCGCCTTCCCGGCGGGGGCGCCGCACGTGATCGGGGTCGGCCGCGTCACCAAGGACGCCTGTCTCGCCAACGGCTCCCGCACCGGCTCGGGCCTCGACCTCGTCGCTCCGGGCGGCGGGCTGCCGCTGCTCTCAACCTGCGGGGCCAACGACTTCTACTTCTCGCGGGCCGCCCAGATCACCCAATTCACCTTCCGGGGCGGCAACTTCAGGGCCTTCGGATATCCCGGCGGGTACGAGGGCACGTCGATGGCGGCGGCTCACGTCTCGGGGGTGGCGGCGATGGTGCTCGCGAGCCGGGTGGTCGGCCGCTCGCCGGCGGCGGTCGAGTGCCAGCTCGAGGGGACCGCCCGAAACAAGCCGGGTCAGCTCGGGCAGCCGTATGACCCGCTCCTGTTCGGCGCCGGGCTGGTGGACGCCGCGGCGGCCGTCACCGCTGCCGCGCCTGGTTGTTGACGGCTTCGCCACAAACGGCGGCCACAAACACCGCCGCCGAATAGACAAAGACGACTACGTCGTCTTTGCGATCCAGACGTCGCAGGGCGAATGGTGCGAGATCTTGTTTGGCACGCTGCCGAGCAGGAACCGGCGCGCTCCGGTCATGCCCTTGTTGCCGACCACGACCAGGTCCGCGTTGTTCTCCTCGGCGACGTCGAGGATCGCGTCGGCGGGATCGCCCTCGCGGGGGTGGGTGACCACGTCGACCTTCGCCTTCTTCGCCTCGGCGGCGGCCTTGTCGAGGATGAGCTGGACGTCCTCCCGGGGGTTGACGATGTGCGACACGTCGCCGCTGATCCCCTCCGTCTCCTGCTTGAGGCGGTCCTGCGGCACGGGCTCATAGGCACTGACGATCTCGAGCTTCCCCTTCGACATCTTCGCGAGCTCGATCGCCTCCCGAACCGCCTCCCCAGCGGTCTCCGAGCCGTCGGTTCCAACCACTATGCGGTCGAACATTCGTCCTCCTCGCCCAAGCGCGGTTTGCGGGGCAATCCTATACCGGTCCGGGCGGGCGGCGAGCCACCTGGAAGCTAGGCGAGCTTCACGGTCGCGATCACCATCGAGGCGATCAGGCAGACGACGATGATCACCATGGTGACGAGCCAGACCCGCGGCACCCCTCGATCCTAGCCCGGCCGCCCGCTGCGGCGGGCCGCGCTCAGCGTCGCTTCCCCTTCCCTTTCCTCTTCTTGCCTCGGCAGGCCTTCTTCTTCTTGCCCTTCTTCTTCGCGGCCACGACCGCGCTCGCCCCCTTGCCCTTCCGCTTCGCGCCGGAGCACTTCCGCGCGCGGCGCGGCTTACCCCCGGAGCGGCGCGGCTTACCCCCGGAGTGAGGCGGCTTACCCCCGGAGTGAGGCGGCTGGCCCCCTGGGTTGGGCGGGCCGCCGCCCGGATTCCCGCCGGGGTCGGGATCCTCGCCGTTGTCCGAGTCGCGCGGGTCGAAGACCAGCAGCTCGACGTTCTGGTCCTGAGGCGCCCCCTCCCCGCTGCCGTCGCCGACCTGCGGGTCGTTGTAGGCGACTGTGCGCCCCACCGCGGCGAGCTGGTCGGCGTCGAAGCCCTCGGCCGGGCCCGCGGCCGGCGCCTCGGCGGGCGACGCCTGATCGAGGAGCGTGCCGAAGATCGAGAGCGTGCCGTCGTGGTTGTCCATCACCTCGATCAGCCGGCTCTGGGTGGGCCAGTCAATCTCCGCGGAGGTCTCGATTCCCCACCAGACGGTGCCGTCGCTGCGGGGAAATGGCGTGACCCTGTTCTCGTGGGTGTGCCCCGCGACGTAGGTGAGCACGTGGGGGTAGCCGTCCAGGAGCTCGACCAGGCTCTCGCGCGGATCGCCCGGCATCGGGTCCTCGCCGAGGTGGACCGGCACCGAGACCCGTGGGTCCGAATCGCAACCGGGGTTGAGATCGTGTTGCGGATCGTCCCCGGGATGGCTGTCGGTGGTGGTGCATGGAGCCGCCTGCTCATCGACGATCTCGGTGTTCAGCGAGCGGATCGGATGGTGGCCGAACAGCACCACGAGCTCGTCTGCCGCCTTGGCGGCATCCAGCTCGGCGCGCAGCCACTGGAACTGGGGATCGTCGATGTTCCCGTTGGCCGACCCCGCTCCCACCCCCTCGGCGGTCTGTCCTCCCTCCGAGTTGGTGTCCAGCGAGATGAACCGGAAGCCGGGCGCCTCGGGCGGGCTCCAGGAGTAATAGGAGGCGGAGTCGTTGGAGGCGGCCAGTTCGGCCGGATCGACGAACCCGAAGCCGTGGGCGTTATCGACGCCGTTGGCGGCGTAGATCGCCTTGGTCTGCTGCTTGGAGAGGAATCGCCGCGCCGGATCGGGCGGAACGACCATGCCCACGGCGCCGGCGCCGAGCAGCAGGTTCGGGTCGGGCTCGAGCGGCGGGGGAATGGGCACCGTGGTCGCGGTCAACTTGAAGCAGCCCATCCCAATGTCCTCGAAGGAGGCGTTGGCGTCCTCGTTCCCCTGCACCAGGACGTCGTGGTTCCCGTTCGCGACGTAGACGGGCACGTCGGCGCCGATCGGGGTGAACTCGAGCGACTGGGCTCGATCGAGCAGGCCGGGATAGACGGGCCAGTCCGCCCAGGTGCCGGTGGCGTCATCCACGTTCGGGTCGTAGTAGGCGGGCCCGGGCGGAGTCGGGAAGTCACTGCGGTCCTGAACGCCGGTGTACTTGGGCGTCGCGCCCTCGTCGGTCCCCGGCATGTTGCAGCTCGGATGCTCGGTCTTGTAGGCGGCGTCGGGGTTGATCCCGCTGTTGAAGTTGGTCGGGCCGTTTCCCTCGATCAGGTCCCTCACCCAGGTCATCTCGTTCCGCTGGCTGCTATCGGCGAGGTCGCCGGTCAGGATCGAGAAGTCCATCTGGGCCCGGTCGCCGTCGCCCTCCGCCACCGGGCTGGCGTCCGCGAACGCGTTCATCTGCCGCACCGCGGCGTCCACCATGAAGGGGGTGAATGCCTCCTGCGGCCGCCACGCGGAGGCGGCGCCGGGATCGAGGAACTCGACCCGGGCGGGTGACTCCTCGTCGGCGAGCTGGAAGTCGCTGAGCTGGGTGAAGTAGGAGAGCGAGGTGCGGCGGGACTCGCGTCCGGGCTGGGCATTCGGGATCGCCGGGCTGCTCTCGGCGGCACCGTCGCGCACCAGGTGCTGGGCGTCGGGATCGAACTCCTGGACGGCCAGGTTCGTGTAGCCGTCGTCGGGGTTGGGTCCGCCGACGGTCTGCTCGAGTGTGGTGTGCCCCAGCGTGTCGACCGCGAGATGGGCGCCGTACGCGGCCGCCGCGCTGGCGGCCAGCGCAGCGCACGCGAGCGCGAGCAACCTCCTCCATGACCTGCCCCCGAGCATCGGATCGAAGCTAACAGGGCGATTGCGGGCGTGCGCCGGTTCGACCGGCGACTGAGAAAACAGACGGGAGAGCGACAACCTCCGTGGGCGCGTCAGGAACGGACCCGGACTCGCCGGGAGGCCTGCTCGTAGCCGGGCTTCTGGGCGAGTACGCGCGGCTTCTTCGGCTTCGAGAAGCGGCGGCAGATCCGGACTCGGCCGGCGGGACCGGTCGTCCTCCTCTTCTTGCCCACCCCGACGGTCGCTCCGGCGACCGGCTTGCCGCTCGAGTCCCTGACCTTGATCTTGAAGCAGGTGCGGCGGCCGGGCCGGGCCCGCTTCGGCTTCACCTTCAGCTTCAGCTTGCCCGGCGGCGAGGCGCTCGGGGTCGGGATCGAGGGCGGGGTCGGGGTCGGCCCGGGCTGCGGCGCGCCGCCGCCTGGCGCCGAGCCGGGATCCGGATCGCAGGGGTTGCCGATCCCGTCGCCGTCGAAGTCAAGCTGGTCGGGATTGGCGACAAAGGCGCAGTTGTCGGCGCCGTCCGCCACCCCATCGCCGTCGTCATCGGCATCACAGCGGTCACCGGAGCCGTCCCCGTCGGTATCCGTCTGATTGGCATTGAAGTCGGCCGGGCAGTTGTCGGCGGAGTTGGGGACCCCATCGCAATCGTCGTCCACTCCATCCGGCACGCAGGCGCCCTTGTCGAAGACGGCGATCCTGCCCACGTTGTCCTGGTCGTCGACGGCCCTCAGCGCCACGTTCCGAAGCGCGCCGTCTGGGATCGTGAAGCTCTGCGCGCTGCCCGGAGCGGCCGGGTCGGGGCAGTCGGGGGTCGTCCCGCCGAACCCGCAGAGCCGGGTCGCCGAATCGAAGTTGCCCTCGTCGATCGGGCTGTTCGAGGTGACCACCTCGTAGTGGTCCGCGTCGGCGCAGAGCAGGTCGTCGCCGGGGGCCACGAAGGACATCGTGGTCTGGTTGGGCAGCGTCGGGTCGGTGGGCTTGCCGGGCAGGGCGGCGTCGCGCGAGTAGTCGCCGGAGTTGGCGTTGTCGTGGTGGAAGCGCGGCCAGGAGGACGGGGTGCACGGCCCGGCGTCGGTGTCGTAGGCGAGCAGATAGCCGGAACGCGTCAGGCCGACCACGGCCTTGCCCTCGTTGGTCGAGCCCGGGCCGGCGTCGAGGGTGCCGAAGGTGCCGATCGCCGGGCTGGCAACCGTCCAGTCGCCGGTCAGCTTCGGCCAGCCCGGGACGGCCGCCCCGGCGGCGTTGAAGGCCGCGAGATCGAACGACGCGGTCCCGGCCACCGCCTCCTCGCCGGGAAGCCCGTCGATGTCGGCGACCGAGGGCCCGGTGAGGAACTGCAGGTCGTTGACGATCCCGGGGAAGCCGGGCTGCGGCGCCGAGCTCTCGGAGTTCCAGGCCATGACGAAGTCCTGACCGCCCTGGTACTCGTTGATGCCGAGGTCGGCGGCGCGAACGGCCCCGGCGGCCGGCGAGAGGAAGGACGGGCTGCCGCCGGGGAGAAGCGCGCCGAAGGCCGGGCTCCCGACCGCGGCCAGGATCGGCGTGTCGTACTTCTGGGGGGTGGCGCCGAAGTTCGCCTGCAGGGTGCGGTCGCGGCCGCCGTCCTGCCCGTAGCAGGAGTCGCCATTGGGGTTGAGCACATAGGCGAAGCCGTTGTTCGGGATCACCCCGACCTTCGGTCCCGAGCCGCCGGTCTGGCAGCTGACCGGCCCGATGATCGGCGGCGCGGTGATGCCCTCGCCCACCACCGGCAGCAACCCCGTGAGCGCGATCCCGATCTTCACCGGCCAGCCGTCGCGGAAGGCGCCCGCCGGGCTCGGGTCCGGGTTCGGATCGCCGCCCGGCTTGATCGCGTAGAGCCGGCCGTTGCCGGGACTGAGCAGCCCGGCCGCCTCCAGCAGCGCGAAGGCGCCGGAGTTGACGGAGTCGGCGTTGAGCCCGCCGTCCTGGTCGGCGCCGTACTCCTCGTTGGTGCCGACGACGATCTCGGGCAGCTCGTCGGGGCCGGTGTCGTCGGCGTCGGCGTCGAGGTCGCCGACCGCGGGGGTATCCACGATCGCTCCCTGCTGCTCGGAGCCGGCATCGGCCTTGAACGCGATCCGGTGGGTGGTCGGGTCGATCGAGGCGACCTTGCTCTCGTCCACGACCAGCAGCGGGTAGCCGGGGACGGTGGAGCCGTTCGGGTCCCAGGCGTAGACGTGGCGATCCATGTTCGCCGCGACGATCTCGAGCGCCGGATCGCCGTCGACGTCCGCGAGCACCGGCGAGCCGATGAAGCCGTGCTGGGTGCGGTTGAACTCGCCGTTGCGGACGTTCTGGAACGGCGAGAGCGGCTTGCCGGAGAAGTCGATGTTGGCCTCCCGGGTGAAGATCCGCTGGCCCCCCACGCTCCAGCCGTAGACCCTGCCCTCGAAGTCCGCTCCCCAGACCTCGGGGATCCCGTTCCGGTCCGTGTCGCCGATCGCGACCGAGGAGAGCATCGCCCCTCCCAGGTTCGAGGAGACGTCGCCCGAGGTAAAGGCGCGGGCCCCGGTGTGGAGGAAGTCGGGGACGTCGCCCCGCACCGGCCAGCCAGGGAGCTCGCTGCCGTCCCGCTTGAATGCGTGCACGAAGCCGTCCGAGGAGGCGACGATCAGCTCGTTGCGGTTGTCGCCGTCGAGGTCGGCCAGCGTCGGCGAGGACTCGCCGTCCCCGGTCAGGTCCGAGTTCTCGGTGATCTTGCGGGGGAAGGCGCCGAGCATGTCGGTGTCGCGGTGCAGCCACATGGCGCGGTGGTCCTGGCCGCGCAGTCCCATCGTCCCGGTGGAGTCGGTGAACGAGGTGTCCGCCACCACCTTGACGGTGAATCCGTGCGGGGCGGCGAACGGGCGCCCGTTCTCGAGCGGGGTGGGCGCCGGCTCGGGGCCGGTGAAGTCGGTGTCGGCCGGGAAGCGCGCCTGCAGGGCGGCCCCGCTGACCGTCGCGACCACGCCGTCCACCGGGCTGTCGCAGGAGCCGGTGTCGACCTGCTGGAAGTCGCCAGTCGGGACCTCGTCGTTGTTCGGATAGTGGCCGGGGGCGATCAGGACCCTGTAGGTGCAGAGGGCGGAGCCCGGCCGCTTCGAGATCTGGGCGGAGACCTGGACGTCCTGGCCGGGGTCGAGTTGGTCGTACCACTGCGGCGAGGTGATCTCGACCTCGGGCGGCAGCAGCGACTTCACGGTCGCGTCCCCGAGCGGCCCCCGGACCAGCGCCCCGACCCCCTTCGCCATGTTGACGCGGCCGTAGCCGTAGAACTGGTCGTGCCCGCCCCGGGCCGGGTAGCTGCGCGAGCTTGCGACCGGCGAGATCACGGGCCGGATCAGGGCGGACTGGATCATCGAGGCGGCCGGCCCGGTGCACCCCGGGGCCGGCACCGCGCCGCAGGCCGGCTCGGCGCCGGGCAGGAAGTCGACATCGTCCGCCTGGGCGGTGCCGCCGACGGCGCCTGTCGCCATCAGCTGGCGCACCTCGTTGGCGGTGATCGGGCAGGGATCGAGGTCGGTGTCGGGGTCGGGCCCGTCCACCGCCCGGGTGCAGTCGGGGGCCGGGTCGAGCTTGCCCCGCTCGGCCGCGTTGAGCGCCGCGCTGTAGATCAGCCCGGCCATCCCGGAGCCGCGCCCGGTCGCGTCCGAGGAGCAGCTAACCGAGGGGATCGCGACGGTGATCTTGGCGTTGAAGTTGGTGCAGCCGTTGAACTGGAGGTAGGAGCGCGGCACCGGCGAGAGCGCCTCGTCGTACTGGGTCACCGAGTTGACCAGGATCACGTGGGGCAGGCTGGAGGGCCAGTTGTTGTGCTGGGCAGCCTCGTCGGCCGCGGAGGCGATCACCGTGACGCCGTGCTTGTAGGCGTAGTTGACCGCCTGGCGCGAGAGCCGCGAGTTGTTGAGCGTCCCCAGCGCCTCCTGGACCACGTGGGCGCCGTTGTCGGTGGCGTAGAGCACCCCCTGGGCGAAGCGGTTGACGTCGGCGATGAAGCTGTCGCCGACCCGCATGTGCATCGACATGCAGTTCGGGCAGGTGCCGAGCTCCCCGCCGTTGTCCGCCTCGGCGGTCGAGTCCTGCGCCTCGCCGGTGCCGTGGCCGTACTGAACGTCGTCGAAGGGGTCGTTGTCGTCGTCGAGGAAGTCCCAGCCGACGATGTCGTCGTCGAAGCCGTTGCCGTCGTCGTCGGCGCTGTCGGTGAAGGCGAGCAGCAGGTCCTGGGGGGTGAGCATGCCGCCGGGCCCCACCCGCCGCGGATCTGTGACGTTGACCCGGTCGTCGCAGGCGAAGTCGGCCAGGTTGAAGACCGCATCCCCGTTGGCGTCGTCGACCCCCGGGGTGTAGCCGCCGCAGCCGCCCCCCAGCAGCGAGGTACCCCGGTTCGCATTCGGCGCGGGAAGCTCGCCGCCGTTGAGCCAGGTCTTGAGGCGCAGGTTCTCCATCGCGCCGGCGTTGTTCCACTCGATCCCGGAGTCGTGCACCGCGATCACCACGTCCGGACGGCCGAGGGTCGTCTCCCAGGCGGTCGGCGGCGCGTCGGTGGCGTCGACGACGTGGCCGCCCCGGACGCCGCCGAGCTCGACCGGGTGGGAGTTGTACGGGTTGCCCTCCTCCGGGGTCGCCGCGTACATCCACTCGAGCTTGCCGGTGAGGTCGCCCGGGGTCTCGTCGGTGAGGAAGAAGTCCTTGTAGTCCGTGGCGCTGCCCCCGGTGCGGTTGTAGGGGAAGGCGCCCAGGGCGGATCCGGCGGCCAGACAGCTGACGACCGCGGCGGCGAGCACCGCGGCGATCGCGAGCTTCGCGCGTGGCTTCACTGCCCGCGCCCCGCGCCGGCGCCTTTCCCACCGCGGCCGACCCGCTCACAGCGCTTGAGCTTGTCCTTCTTGTCGGCCTTGACCAGATCGGTGCCGCCGCCGCAGTGCAGGAAGTCGCGATGGCCGTCGCGGGTGTTCGCCACGTCATTGCCGCTGCCCGCCTTGGCCGTGTCCTCGCCCGACCCCGGCTTCAGGACGTCCCGCTTGTTGCCGCCGTGCAGGAAATCGTCCCCCGCGCCGCCGTTGAGCAGGTCCCGACCCTTGTTGCCGAACAGGCAGTCATCGCCGTCCTGGCCGAAGATGCGGTCCGGGCCCTTCAGGCCGAAGATCAGGTTGCCGGCCGGGGTCCCGGTGAGGCGGTCCTTACGGCCGGAGCCGGCGATCCGGCTCGAGCACTCGCCGGCCGCACCGGCGCCAGCCGCCGGGCTACCGCCGGCACCGCCGGCACCGCCGCCACCGCCGCCGCTTCCCCCGCCACCGCCGGTCTCGCCGGGGTCGCAGACGTCGCCGATCCCGTCCCCGTCGGCGTCCTCCTGGCCCGGGTTGGAGTCGTTCGGGCAGTTGTCGGTGCTGTCGGGCTCGCCATCTTCATCGGCGTCGGGCGCCGACTCGCAGGCGTCGCCGGTGCCGTCGGCGTCGGCGTCCTCCAGGAGCGGATTGGCGACCAGCGGGCAGTTGTCGTCGCCGTTCGGGACGCCGTCGCCGTCGCTGTCGCCGGCGCCGCCCTGCGGGGAGATCTGGGCCAGCAGGCCCCAGTTGCCGCTGCCGGGGCCTTCGGAGGCCTCGTCGCGGTAGAGAACCGCCAGGTGGCTCGCTCCCTGGAGCTCCGCCTCGGTGATCGAGATCTGCTTGGCGGTCCCCGCGCCTCCGGCGGCGGCCTGGTCCTTGATCACGGTGCCATCCGTGGGCCGCTGGATCTGCGCGTTGGCGCGCACGATCCGGAAGATGTTCCCCTCGCCGCAGAGCCAGTCGTCGCCGGGAGCGGTCCAGCTCAGGTCAACCCCGCCGTTCGCGTTGAAAGCGGCCGTGAGGTCGCGCGGCCTGCCCGGCGGCCGCCCGTCGTGTCCGTAATTGTTTGAGGACTGCTCGTCGTGGTGGAAGGTCCACCACTCCTCGTTGGTGCCGTCACAGGCATTCACGCCGGTGTCCCAGAGGAAGGACCAGCCCTCGCGGGTGACGGTGCTGACGTCGAGGTCGCCGTCACCGTCGACGTCCCCCACCGCCGGCGTGGCGAACTGCCAGCCGCCGGTGAACTTCGGCCAGCCGTCCGGCTCCACCCCGCCCGGCCCGTAGGCGTGCAGGTTGTAGAGACCGGTGCCGACCAGCACCTGGCGGCCCGGGCCCGCCCCGCCGACCCGGGCGATCGAGGCCTGCGAGAGGAGCTGGAAGTCGTCGGTGGCGAGCGGATAGCCGGGCAGCGCCGCCCCCGTGGTCGGGTCCCAGGCCTGCTCGACATGGCTGAACGGGAGGTTCTGGTTGACCGCGAGCAGGTTGGCGACGCCATTCAGGGTGAGCCCGCCCTTGAAGACCGAGGGCTGGTCGGCGCCGAGCAGATCGCCCACCGACTGATAGTCGGCGAGGTTGAGCACCGGCCCCTGGTCCGGGCTGTTCGCCGCGGTGTCGTCGTATGAGATCAGCGTGGAGCCGTTGCCGTCAACGAGCCGGGTTCCGCCCGGCTGCACCGAAGTGGCGGCCGAAACCGAGACCTCGTCGTCGCCGTCGCCATCGCGGTCGAGCACGGCTGAGTCGTGCCCGGGCAGGACCAGCGGCAGCAGGTCGCCGGCTGCGACGCCGACCTGAACGGGCCAGCCGTCCACCAGCGAGCCGTCGCCGTGGACCGCGTACACCGGGTTCGATCCGGTCGCGTTCTGGATGATCAGGTTGAAGATCTCGAAGATCGCGCTGGGGTCGTCCGGGAAGGCGGGCTCGGCGCCCACCACCTCGTTGCTGGCGATCACAATCTCGGGGCCCTTCGGCCCCGGCCCCGTGGCCGCGCAGCCGCGGCCGTCGAGCTCGGCGATCGCGGGGGTGGTGACGATCTCGGCGCCGTCGGCGTCGGCGCTCTGGAGCTTCCTCGGGAAGCCGGCCAGGAAGTTCCCGTTCCCGTTCCAGGCGTAGAGGTGCTGGTCCATCGCTCCGGCGACCACGTCGAGGTTGCCGTTGCAGTTGAGGTCGGCCAGGGCGATGGAGCCGAAGAAGCCGCGCTTGATGTGATTGGCGCTCGTGATCCGGCGCTGCGCTGTGTCGAAACAGGGCTTGGCGGCGGCTCCGCCGAGGCAGGGCTCCGAGAGGTCGGGATCGATCCTCGCGTCGCCGGGTCCACCCGTGAAGCCGGGGACCGGAGTGCCGTCCAGGTTCCAGGCGAAGACGTGCTCGCCGGCGTTCATCACGATCTCGGCCTCGAGGTCGCCGTCGATGTCTCCGATCGCGGGCACCCGTGGCGACTGCCTGGGCCTCGGCAGCTCGCCGGGGACGGGATGGTTCTGCTCCAGGGCGTAGCGCGAGGTGGTCACCGGGCTGCCGCCGTTGAAGCTGCTGACCGGCGATCCGTCCGCGTTCAGGACGTGCAGCTCGCCCGAGGTGGTGCCGAGCACCACGTCCAGCTCGTTGTCGCCGTTGACGTCGAAGAGGCGCGGCGCGACCTCACCACCGGAGCCGGTGATGAAGTCGGCCGCCGACGAGCCGGTGCCCACCGGCTTCGGCCAACCTGGCAGGTTGTCGTCGTCGTTGTAGGCGAACAGCGTCTTGCGGTAGCGGCCGAAGTTGGCGGGGTTGCTCAGCTCCTGGACGGTGAGCCGGATTTGGAAGGCATGGCGCTCGGGGTCGGGGTCCGGGTAGGGGTCAGCCGGCCAGGACCCGTCGTCCAGCCCGCCCGCAGGCCGCCCGGCGTCGTCCTCGACCTCGCCGTTGCAGTTGTCAGCCAGGCCCTGGAGGGTCGCCTGCGGGATCGTCCCGAGGACGCCGTCCACCTCGCCGTTCCCGTTCGCGATCGTGTCGTTTGGATCGGAGTCGAACCTGCCATCGGTTACGTCCTGGCCGCACTGCAGCTCGAGCCGCCAGTTACCGGCTGCGCTGCCGTGCGAGGAGCGGACGAACCCCTTGACCTGCAAGTCGCCCGGGCTCGAGCCCTCGACGGGGATCGGAGCGAACCATGCCGGGGAGTCGATCTGGGCCTGGGGCGGGACGTCGTCGTCGCGAATGCGCTGCAGGGCGCCGGCCAGGTTGACGCGGCCGTAGCCGAAATGTGGGTCCCAGCCCTCCGCCGCCTTGTCCACGAACGGGGCGCCGATCACTCCGAGGTTGAGGTTCGCGATCCCGGGCCGCACGTCCTCGGCGCTCATGGTGAGCAGCTGGCGGATCTCGTTGCCGCTCAGCGGAGTGCCGGCTCCGAACTGCAGCCGCCCGAAGGATGCGATCAGCCCCGCGGCGCCGGCCGCCTGTCCGGTGTTCTCCGAGCCGGTCGAGCCCATCAGCACGATGTCGGCCTTGCCGCCGTACTGGGTCAGGTTCGAGTTGCGGAAGAAGCTGCTCGTGGCCGGCTGGGCGGTCGGGGTAAGGCCGATCCCGCTCCCGTCTGGTGGAGGCTCATCGCCGAGCTGCTCCAGCAACTGGTCGCACCCCTCCTCGAACTCGGGAGGCGGCTCGAAGTCGTCCGGGATCCCGACGGGCCCGAGGCCGCCGGGGCCGGTGCAGGTGTCGTTGGGGGCGGTGTCGGGCAGCGACCCCGCGACGTAGACCGCCTCGTTGTAGTTGGTCGGATAGTTGTGGTTGGCGCTGTTGATGTCGGAGGAGACCAGCATCAGCGCCACCCCCTGGTCGTCGGCGAACCTGAAGGCCTCGCGGGCGAAGTGGGTGTTGCCGAGGCCGCCCACGGCGCCCTCGACCACCTCGATCTCGTTCTGGGCGGCGTAGACGACCCCCATCGCGTAGAAGTCGATCGGGACGACGAAGGTGTCCCAGACCCGCAGCGGGACGATCTGGCAGTCGGGGCACATGCCGGCGTCTGAGCCGGCGTTGCCGGTCTCGTTGTTGGCGCCGCCGCTGATCCCGTTGTTGGTCTCCGCCGCCGCCTCCCGCGCGCGCCCGGTGCCGTGCCCGTTGGCCGAGCAGCAGCTCGAGGCGTCGAACGGGTCGTTGTCGTCGTCGAAGTAGTCCCAGCCGGCGATGTCGTCCGCGTAGCCGTTGCCGTCGGGGTCGGTGTCGTCCGAGAATGCGGCGATCAGGTCGGAGGGATCGAGTACCCCGTCCGCCTCCTGGTCGCCGGCGGGGAGATCGACGCGGCTGTCGCAGCGGTAGTCGAGCACGTTGAAGGACCCGTCGCCGTCGGCGTCGTCGGCGTCCGCGAACGTCGCGCAATCGCCACCGCCGGCGGACGGGGCGGCGCGGTCGTGCTGGGGGGTCGGCAGCTCAGCCTCGTTGAGCGCGATCTTGTTGCGCAGCTCGCCGTCCTGCCAGCGGGCGCCCGTGTCGAGGATCGCGATCTCGACCTCCGGGTCCCCCGGCAGGCCGGGGTCGTCGAGGGGCGCCTGGTTGAAGAACTTCCAGGCCGTGTCGGCTCGCACCCCGGCGATCTGGAAGCAGCGGGCGAGTGGGTTGGGGATCGGGTTGTCCGCCTCGGCCGCCTCATTCGCGTCCTCCCCCTGGGCGTCGAGCTGGCCATCGCCCTCGTCGGTCAGCGGGTTGCAGTCGGAGTAGAAGGCGCGGGTTCCCCCGGGGACAAGCTCCGCCGAGTCGGGGCTGAAGCCGAACTGGTTGAAGCGCTCCTCGAAGTAGGTCTGGCACTCCTGGACGCCGTCGGCGTCGTCACCCTCGCACTCGTCGAAGTGGGAGTCGTCGGGGGTGTTGTCCCGCGGGCTCTCGGCCGGGTCGTTTCCGGGGAAGGCGGGGTTGGCGCCGATCGCCACGGCCGGGAGGGCGAGGACGAGGCAGGCGACCAGGAGCGCCGTCAGCAGATCAGCGCGACGAAGGCCTCTCCCGGCACCCCAGCCAAGCATCGGCGCCTGACCCTAGAGCGGAGCGCCGCTCGATGCGCCGGTTCCCGAGGCCGGATCGAGGGTGGGCTCAGTCCTCGTTCTCCGGCGGGTGCGGCTCCGGCGCATCGACGTCGGCGATTGCGCTCGGCCGAGTCCCCGGCGAAATCCGGTACCAGTCCAGATAGCTGCCGCAGGCCCGCTCGAGCGGCACCAGCCCCGGCGTTCGCGCCGGGTCGGCCGGCGTCGCCGCGATCCGCCCGAGGTAGGCCCGGCCCTCGGTGCCGAGCAACCGGCCCGCGAGCGGAGGCCGCTCGACCTCGACCTCGAAGCGGACCGTGCCCGGATCGGCCACCTCGATCTCGCCCGCCTCGTAGTAGGGGGACGGTCCCCGGAAGAGCAGGTTGGCGGGCAGCGTCCGGTCGAGCCCCGGCGCCCGGATCCGCATCTCCTGGGTGCTCGCGTACTGGATCGAGACTCGCCAGCGGCCGCGCGACAGCGCCAGCTCCAGGGCCGCCGGCGTTCCCTCGGTCGGCTCGCCGTCCGGCTCCCACTCCTCGCCGACCACCGGCTCGCGCGGGAAGACGCGCGCCTCTCCGTCGACTCGCGCCAGCGCCCCGTTCGGGGTCGAGCAATCGAGCTCGCTGCCCGGGTCGAGGCGCTCGAGCAGGGTGCGGCGCTCCCCGCTCCCGTCCTGGACCCGCCGCCAGAGGGCGAAGTCGCCGGTCTCCAGGGCCGGCTCGAAGCTGGGGGGCGGCTCGCTCTGCATCGCGGCGCTGGTGGTCACCACCCAGTCGAAGCGGCGCGGCTCGTAGCCGGGGAGGCCCGCGATCGGGAGGCCGTCGAGCACCTCGATCGGGACGTTGTCCCAGTCGAACTTGGCGTTGATCGGGGTCGCCCTATATAGAGACGGCACCTCCTCGGTGTCGTAGTGGTTCGTGATCGGCGCGTGGATCTCGGCGCCGATCAGCTCCCAGGAGATGAAGTTGTCGCGGCCGAGGAAGAGCACGTCGTCGCCGTCCACCAGGGGGCGCATCCGCATCAGCTGCTCGACATGGTCGGTGGTGCCCACCGCCGCCTGGCGAAGCGGCAGCAGCGAGGAGAGGGCGGAGGCCGCGACGAAGGCGGCGGCGAGCAGCGGCACCCCGAGGCGAACCAGCGGCCGCACCGGGCGCGGCGGCCACCAGCCGGCCTCCGCCGCCCCCGGACGTGAAGCGGAGGAGGCGGCGCCTGGCTCCGCC
>JBOGZI010000302.1:0-4534 GCA_050697275.1 Solirubrobacterales bacterium
GGCCCGCGCTGGGCGCGCTCGCCGCGGCGGGGCCGCGGGCGGCCGCGGCGCCGGCGGAGTACTCGCTGCTGTTCGAGGCGATCCGCGAGGGGTACCTGCTCCACTACGGCGAGCCGCGGCTGATCGACGGCGCCGACCCGGACCTGCGGCTGCTCACCGGCGACTACCTCTACGCCCTCGGGCTGGAGCGGCTGGCTGAGCGGGGGGACCTGGTCGCCGTCCGCGAGCTCGCCGATCTGATCAGCCTCTGCGCTCAGCTCCACGCGGCCGCGGAGGGGCCGGGGGAGCCAGCCTCGGTCTCCGCCCTCTGGCTCGCCTCGGCGGTGACGATCGCGGCGGGGGCGGCCGAGGACCACGAGCGAGCCAAGGCGGCGATGCGCGACGGTGACCCCGAGGCGGGGTCGCTGCTGCTCGCCGGCGCGCGTCAGGTCGCGGACCGCGAGGGAATCGGCAGCGCTCTGGCAGCCGCGGCCGACTCGATAGGCTTCGCCGCCCAGGACCTCGCCGACCGTGGCTGACGCTCCTCACGACAAGCAGGGGGCGCCCAAGCGCCTCGAAAGAGCCGAGCCCGCGGGCTACTTCCAGGGAGAGTCGATGACTCGGCGGACCGCCTTCACCGTCGCCGTGCAGGCGCTCGGCGGCGCCGCCGGGCTGATCGTCGCCCTTCCCGCGGTCGGCTTCGCGGTCGCGCCCCTGTTCGAGGAGGAGGGCGACACTTGGCAGGCCGTGGGGCCCGTCTCCGACTTCAGCTCCGACAGCTACCGCGCCGTGGTGATCACCGCGGTCGAGGGGATCGGCGAGGCCGGCAAGACCACCGCCTACGTGCGCCGGGGAAGCCCTGACCTCGACGAGGACGAGAACGGCTACATCGCCATCTCCACCCGCTGCGCCCACCTCGGCTGCCCGGTTCGCTTCGTCGAGGCCGCCGCCAACTTCATCTGCCCCTGCCACGGCGGTGTCTACGACTTCGAGGGCAAGGTGACCGGGGGGCCGCCCGTCCGCCCGCTCGACCGCTTCCAGACGCGGGTCGTCGGCGACGGGGGCGAGGTCCGGGAGGGAGCCCCCCAGCCGGGCGATCAGGTGGAGATCGGGCCCCGCTTCAGCGTCACCTCCCAGCTCGAGCCGGTGCGCGCCCGCGACCCGGGTGAGTTCACGGGCGGCATCTGGGAGTACCTCTACCCGCCGCGGCCGTCGGTGCCGCCGCCCCCCTGAGCCGATGCCGAAGCTTCCCCTGCCCGCACCGCTGAGGCGCCCCGCCAAGCCCGGGGAGGGCGGCAACGGGGCGGGCGCCGACGGCCCCGCCGCGGTCGCCAAGGAGGCCGGCGCGGATGTCGCCGGCTGGGTCGACGAGCGCACCGGCGCCTCGGGCTTCCTCACCGGGATGCTCTACCGCAAGGTCCCGAAGGGGACCAACTGGTTCTACACGCTCGGCTCGGCGACCCTGTTCGCGTTCGCGGTGCAGGCGATCACAGGCGTCTTCCTGGCGATGTACTACACGCCCTCTCCCACCGAGGCCTACTCCTCCGTCACCCACCTCACCAACGACGTCTTCCTCGGCGAGTTCGTGCGTGGCATGCACAAGTGGGGCGCGACGGTGATGATCATCGTGATCTTCCTGCACATGGGCAGGACCTTCTTCTTCGGCGCCTACAAGTACCCGCGCGAGCTCAACTGGGTGATCGGGGTGGTGCTGCTCATCCTCACCCTGGTGATGGGGCTGACCGGGTACCTGCTGCCCTTCGACCAGCGCTCCTACTGGGCGACCGTGGTCGCCAACAACATCACCGCGACGGGCCCGGTGCTGGGGCCGTACCTGGCCGACTTCCTGCGCGCCGGGCCGGAGGTCGGTGCTACCACGATCCAGCGCTTCTACGCGATCCACATGCTGCTCGTCCCGGGGCTGATCGTGGCCCTGATCGGCGCCCACCTCTACCTGGTGGTGAAGCTGGGCACCACGGCGCCGCCCTGGCTGCGAGGCGAGCGGCCGAAGTCGCTGCGGCGCGAGGAGGTCGGCTGATGGCCGAGGGTTGTCAGGGTGTTGGCGCCCTAACCCGGGACCCCCGATATGCAAGGGCGCTCCTAAGGAGCGACCCGTGTTCTAACGGAGGAGGTGCCGGTTGAACACCGCCGAGAAGGAGGCCTACCTCCGCGACTACGAGGCGTTGAAGAAGAAGGGCAAGCCGTTCTTCCCCTACGCCGTGCTCAAGGACTCGGCGATGGCGTTCGTCGTCGTGGTCGTGATCGCCGTGATGGCGCTCGTGCTCGGCGCCGAGCAGGGGCCGAAGGTTGACCCGACCACCACCACCTACGTGCCGCGGCCGGAGTGGTACTTCTTCTTCCTCTTCGAGCTGCTGCGGGTGCTGAAGCCGCCCGAGCTGACGCCGATGGCGACGATCGGCATCCCGACCATCGCGATGGTGCTGCTGCTCTTGCTGCCGTTCTACGACCGCAACCCCGAGCGGCGGCCGGAGCGGCGGCCGATCGCAACCACCGCGGGGATCCTGACCATCATCGCGATGGCCTACCTGACCTTCCTCGGGGCCACCGCGGGCTCCCCGTCCGAGATCGACCTCGAGGTCGCGGCCGAGCTCGAGGCCGGTAAGCAGGTGACCGCCCAGTCGGGCTGCCTCGCCTGCCACAAGATCGGCGAGAACGGAAACGACGGGCCGGGCCCCGAGCTGACCGAGATCGGCCGCCAGATCCCGCGCGGCGCGATCGCCAGGTCCCTCGAGGTCGGCCCGGGCATCATGCCCTCCTACTCCGAGCTGCCCGAGCGGAAGAAGGCCGACCTGACCGCGTTCCTCGCCTCCCTCGACTGACACCATCCGGCCACGTCCTCGGGCATCGACCGGCCACCTCCTCCGTCAGAACACAGGTCGCTCCTTCGGAGCGCCCTTGCATATCGGGGGTGCCGGGTAAGGGCGCGAGCCGCGTGGCAACCTTCAGCCAAGGGTAATCTCGGCCTGTGAACGCGTCCCCGGAAACGGAGGCTGAGAGCGGGCGGCCGCAGCGCGACTCCGAGCAGTTCGCGACCCAGGTGCGCGGCATGTTCGACCGCATCGCGGGCGTCTACGACCTGATGAACTCGGCGATGTCGGCCGGGCTCCACCACCAGTGGCGGGAGCGGGCGGTCGAGCGCGCCGAGGTGGGGCCGGGCTGCGACGCGCTCGACGTCTGCTGCGGCACCGGCGACCTGGCGCTCGAGCTGCGCCGCCGGATCGGCCCGGACGGGCGCGTCGTCGGCAGCGACTTCTCCGAGCCGATGCTCGCCGTGGCGAGGGAGAAGAGCGCCGAGGCCAGCCTGCCGGTCGAGTTCGGCTGGGCGGACGCGCTCGAGCTCCCGTACGGCGACGGCAGCTTCGACGCCGTGACGATCGGCTTCGGCGCCCGCAACCTGGCCGACCTCGACCGCGGCCTCCGCGAGATGAGCCGCGTGCTGAAGCCGGGCGGCCGGCTGGTGATCCTCGAGATCACCAGGCCGCAGCGCGAGCCCCTGGCGAGCTTCTACGCGCTCTGGTTCGACCGGGTCGTGCCGCTGCTCGGCAACTTCGCCGGCGATCAGGACGCCTACAGCTACCTGCCCGAGTCCGTCCGCAGCTTCCCCGAGCCGCGGGAGCTGGCCGCCAAGCTCGACGCCGCCGGCCTCGAGGGGATCCGCTGGCTGCTGCTCGCGGGCGGCATCGTCGCGATCCACAGCGCCCGGCGACCGCGATGAGCCGCTCCGCCGTCCCGCCTCCCGTCACCGCCGTAATGGACGCGGCCAGCGCCTGGCTCCCGGCGCGGATGGCCGAGGTCGAGGAGCGGCTGGCCGAGGTCGCCGTCGGCCACGGACCCGAGCTGGGCGCCGAGGCGGAGGCCACCCTGGCCGCTGGGGGCAAGCGTCTGCGCCCGCTGCTCGTGCTGATGGCCGCCGGCAGCACCGCCGGGGAGGCCGCGGTCCGGGCCGCCGCCGCGGTCGAGCTGATGCACATGGCCACCCTGGTTCACGACGACGTCCTGGACGGCGCTCCGGTCCGCCGCGGCCGGCCCACCGTGGTCGCGCGCGCCGGCCGCGACCGGGCGCAGGGGGTCGGGGACCTGCTGCTCTCGCGCTCCTTCGCGGCGCTCGCCGTCGACGGCGGGGAGCGGCAGGTGGCGGAGCTCAGCTCCGCCGCAATCGCGCTCGCCAAGGGCGAGCTGGCGCAGCGGCGTGACGCCTACGACACCTCGATCACCGAGGAGCGCTACCTGCAGCGGTGCTCGCTGAAGACGGCGCGGCTGTTCGAGGCGGCCTGCCGGGTGGGGCGGCTGGCCTCGGGGGCCGCGGGGACCGAGCGGCTGGCGCGGTTCGGGCGCGAGATCGGACTCGCCTTCCAGCTGCTCGACGACGTGCTCGATGTCAGCGGCCCGCCCGAGCGGACCGGCAAGGCGCGGGGGACCGACCTGCTCGACGGCACGGTGACGCTGCCGCTGATCGCCGCCCGGCAGGTCGATCCCTCGCTGCTCGAGATCGACCTGCGTTCGCTGGACGAGAGCTCGGCGGCCGAGGTGTGCG